>NZ_JARZHI010000109.1:0-23646 GCF_029946465.1 Polyangium sorediatum | reverse complement strand
CGGCGCAGGCGGCGGCACGGGCGGCGCCGGTGGCGGCGGCGGCCAAGGCGGCGGCGGTGGTGCCGGCGGCCAAGGTGGCGCCGGAGGCGCCGGTGGCCAAGGCGGCGCCGGCGGGCAAGGCGGCACCTGATCGAGGGATGACCGTGAGCACGAGGGGCGCTCGTTCGCGCCCCTCGACGCTCGATCGCGCGGGGTTCATTTCAGATCGAAATAGATCCCCCGGAGCCACCGGGCGCCCGAGAAGGCCGTCCTTCCGTGCAGCATCCGGTGGTTGTCGTAGAGCACGAAATCACCCGGTTCGAGCCGGAGGCGGACCTGGTGGCGTGGATCCCGCACGATCTCCGCGAACCGCGTGTACGCTCGGTACCAGGCCTCCATCTCCGCGAACGAGGCCTCGAACGGCGCGAGCGTGAAGTACGAATATCGCACGAGAAAGCCGCTCGGGCCCGCCATCGTGAGCAGCGGGGAGACGACGACCCGCTCGAACGATTTCTGCTTTCGGTGAAACCGAACCGGAAGCGTCGTCAGGCGCTCGAACGCCGGCGCGTCGATCGACGCGATGTACCGCGCGGCGGCGAGCGCGTCGCAAAAGAAGCTGTCCCCGCCCGCGTCCGCCGTGCGGATGCATTGCAGGAGCTGATAACGAGGCGGTTTGTCGAGGAACGGCTGATCGGTGTGGAGATCGATCCCCGCGTCGGTATACCCGAGCTGATCGGTGTTCTGGTTCGTCGTGTTGTCGGTGCGCAGGTCCTCCACGCGGCCGAAATGCGTGCCGACGAGGGAGAGCCCGGCGGCGGAGAACGCCTCGATGAGCGGCTCGGTGTCGTCCTCGGGCGAACGCCCCCACGCCGCCGACGAACCCCGCACGACGCAAAGCCCCTCGTGGCGCACCCGGGCGACGCAGGCCTCCACGAGCGCGGCGAGGTCCGAGAATCGCCCCGCTTCGAGCGTCACCCGCGCGGCGTCTGCGGGCGGCGGCGGGACCTCGACGCGGCCCGGCGCATACGCGTGGGCGCGGAGCCATTCGAGCTCGTAGCTGCTTTGCCGGCCGGAGGGCTCGTCCCAGGTGACGAGCACGCGGCGGCGCTGCGTGTCGAGGCCCACGCTCCGGGGGCGCGCGCCGAGCGGGACCTCCGAGGCATCGAGCGTGCGCTCCCCGGTCCGCGGGTGCCGGTCGACGTCGCATTGGTGGCGGAGCCAGAACCAGTGGAAATCGGCGTGCGAGGGGCTCCCCGCGCCGAAATGGACACGAAGCCACCCCTCGTGGGGAGCGAGCGAGGGGCCGGTGTCCGGTCCAGGGACCGGGTCAGGAGATGTGGGTGACATGGCGGATGCTCGTCCATCATAGCGGACATGGGCCACGTCGGGAAGAGACTTTCGGCGCAGTCCTCGGGGGTCCGGGGGTGCGACGGGGGCGATCGGCCACGAAGACAAACGCAACGTAACGGAGCATTTGATGCGTCTCCGCTCGAATTCGACACGCGTTTGCTCTTGAAATTGCCCACCCGTGCGCGCACAACGGTCCCACCCCACGCGGGAGGTATTCAATGCGGCATACGAGGCTGTGGGCAGCGTTCGGCGCGGTCATCGTGCTTTCCTTCGCTGTCCTCGGTTACTTCGGATTCGAGATTTATCGCAAAGCACCACCGATACCGGATCGTGTCGTCGTGGCCGCGGACGGCCGCACGCTCTTCACGGGTCAGGACATTCGTGATGGTCAGAACGTCTGGCAATCGCTTGGCGGCCAGCAGGTCGGCTCGATCTGGGGGCACGGCGCCTACGTCGCCCCCGACTGGTCGGCAGATTGGCTGCACCGCGAGGCGACGTGGCTCCTCGACGTCTGGGCGCAGGACGAAAAAGGGACCACCTTCGACAAACTCCCCGCCCCGGAGCGCGCCGCGCTCGTCGAGCGGCTCAAGGCCGAGATACGCACGAACACCTACGACGCGGCGTCCGGCGCGCTCACGGTGAGCCCGCTCCGGGCCCGCGCGATCGAGGCCGTCTCGAAGCATTACACCGGGGTGTTCGGCACCGATCCCGCGATGGCCGAGCTGCGCGACGCCTACGCCATCCCCGCCGCGGCGATCAAGGACCCCGAGCGCCAGCGCCTCATGAACGCCTTCTTTTTCTGGGCGGCCTGGGCGTGCGGCACCGAGCGGCCCGGGGAGAACGTCACGTACAGCAACAACTGGCCCTCCGAGTCGCTCATCGGCAATCACCCCTCGGGCGCGATCGTCGTGTGGTCGGTCGTGAGCTTCGTCCTCCTGCTCGCCGGCATCGGCGCGCTCTCGTGGTATTTCGCGGCCCAGCGCCACCGCCCGACGGAGGATCCGGTCTACCCCGAGCGGGATCCGCTGATCGGCCAGCAGGCGACGCCTTCGATGCGCGCGACGCGCAAATATTTCTGGGTCGTCGCGGCGCTCATCGTCGCGCAGATCGCGCTCGGCGCGGTGAGCGCGCATTACGGCGTCGAGGGCTCGGGCTTCTACGGCATTCCCCTCGACCGGTGGTTGCCTTATGCCGTGACGCGGACGTGGCACGTCCAGCTCGGCATTTTCTGGATCGCCACGGCGTGGCTCGCCACGGGCCTGTTCATCGCGCCGGCCGTCGGCGGGCATGAGCCCAAATTCCAGCGCGCGGGCGTCCATTTCCTGTTCGTGTGCCTGCTCGTGATCGTCGTCGGCTCCCTCGCCGGCCAGTGGTTCGCGATCCGGCAAAAGCTCGGGTTCGAAGCGAATTTCTGGTTCGGCCACCAGGGCTACGAATACGTCGACCTCGGCCGCTTCTGGCAAATCTTCCTCTTCGTGGGCCTCTGCCTCTGGCTCTTCTTGGTCGGTCGGGCCCTGTGGCCGGCGTTCAAGAAGGGCGGCGAAAACAAGAACCTGCTCGCGCTCTTCCTCGTCGCCTCCACGGCGATCGCCCTCTTCTACGGCGCGGGGCTCATGTGGGGGCGGCAGACGAACCTCGCGATGGCCGAATACTGGCGCTGGTGGGTCGTTCACCTCTGGGTCGAGGGCTTCTTCGAGGTCTTCGCCACGGTCGTGATCGCATTCCTCTTCACGCGCATGGGCCTCCTGCGTCTCGCGACGGCGACCTCGGCCGTGCTCTTCTCGACGGTGCTGTTCCTCTCGGGCGGCATCATCGGCACCTTCCACCACCTCTATTTCACGGGCACGCCGACATCCGTGCTCGCCCTCGGCGCGACGTTCAGCGCGCTCGAGGTCGTGCCGCTCGTCCTCATCGGCTTCGAGGCCTACGAAAACCTCACGCTCACGCGCGCGAGGCCCTGGGTCGCCGCGTACAAGTGGCCGATTTACTTCTTCGTGGCGGTCGCGTTCTGGAACCTCGTCGGCGCGGGGCTCTTCGGCTTCTTCATCAACCCGCCGATCGCGCTCTATTACATGCAGGGCCTGAACACGACGCCCGTCCACGGCCATACCGCGCTCTTCGGCGTCTACGGCATGCTCGGCATCGGCCTCATGCTCTTCTGCCTGAAGGGCCTGTCGACGCACCGCGCGTGGAAGACGGGCGTGCTCTCCTTCGCGTTCTGGACCATCAACATCGGGCTCGTGCTGATGGTGCTCCTCAGCCTGCTGCCGCTCGGCCTGCTCCAGACCTGGGCCAGCGTCGAGCACGGGATGTGGTACGCGCGATCGGCCGAGTTCCTCCAGACGCCGCGCATGGATACGCTGCGATGGCTACGCGTCCTCGGCGATACGATCTTCGCCGCAGGCGCGCTCGCGCTCGGGTGGTTCGTCCTCGGATTGAAGACGGGGTGGTCGCTCCGCGCCGAGGGAGATCCAAGCACCGAGCGCGAGCGCGAGGCGCTCCAGATCGGGAAGCCCGCAGAAAAAGAGACCTGACGGCGCACCGCCTCCGCTAGGACAAACCGCCCCGCCTCCGCACGATCCAGTGCACCCCAACGAGCATCGCCGCGCCGAGCGTCCAGGCCCAGGGCGGCAGGAGCGGCGAGACCCGCCGCTCCGCCGCAATCTGCGTCGCCGCCGGCAGCGGTAGGCTGCTGATCTGATCCACCGTCACGCTCTTGCCCCCGGTCGCCGCGGCGATCGCCGCGAGCCGCTCCGGATCGGGCCGCGTGTCCGCCCACTCGTCGCCGCCGCGCTCGCACGCGAAGTCTCGCCGGGTCGTCGGCCCGCGTTGCGCCGAGGCCGACCCGTCCGAAGGCGCCACGCCCGCCTCGTTCGGCACGATCTCCACCGTCGCCGAATAACCGCCCGGCTGGAGTTTGCCCGCGTCGAGCGAGAGCGGCTCGCCTTTGCCGTCGAGCCGCGCCGAGAGCACGCGCGCCTCCTCGCCCGTGCCGAGCTTGCGGATCGTGATCTTCGCGTCGCCCTTTTGCCCGGGCAGCGGCCGCAGCGTGAGGGGCGTGTTCTCCCCGGCGATGCACCCGTCCGCGAGATCCACGACCGCGGGCTCGAAGCGCGGGTCGCGCATGAGCCAGCCGAGCATCGCGTCCCAGAACGCGCCGTGCGCCCTCCCTGCCGCGTTCGCCGCGAAGGCGCTGAACAAAAGCCGGTGCGAGCCGTCGATGGCGAGCGCGATCGTCCGCCCGCTGCCGTGCTCGCCGAGCGCGAGGATCGGCATCGGCCCGCCCTTCGGCGTCCTGCGTGTCGGGTGCTCGAGCAGCACCGTCGCGCCCGGCCGCGCGTCGCCGACCACGTTCGCGCCCGGCATCTCGGGCCACTCCTCGCCGATGAGATCCCGCAGCGGCCCGAGCACCGGCGCGGCGCGGCCCGCCTCGGTCGTGCGCGGGACGAACGAGGCCACGTCCGCGCCCTGCGCGTCCGGCCCGCGATCGAGCTCGACGGGCAGGACCTCGGCGAGCGGCGTACCCGCGTAATTGCCGGGCACGAACGCATCCGGGCCGCCGACCATGATCAGGCCGCCGCCCTTGTCGACGTACCGCGCGAGCGATCGCAGGTGCTTCGCGAGGCCGTACGGAGCGGCGTTGAAGTCCTGGAGCACCACGGCGTCGAAGCTCGGCAGGTGCTCGCTGAAGAGCTCGTCGACCGGGAACGGGATGAGCGCGAGCTCCTCCGACGGCGCGACCACGTCGTCGGTCGGCGTGCGCAGAATGAAGAAGGCCACGACGTCGACGGACGCGTCCGCCTTGAGCCACATGCGAAGCGCGCGCACGTCGTACGTCGGCCGCCCGGCCACGTGCAGCACGCGCACGCGATCACGCGCGACGTCGATCGTCATGTACCGCGTGTCGTTGTCGGGCACCGCGTCGCCGTCCGGCGCGTCGATCGACACTTCGAGGATACGCGCGCCGGCGCGATCGAGCGTCACTTCGAGCTCGAGCGTCGCCGATCCGCTCGACGCGTTGGCCTTGCCCGATGCGAGCAACGTCGGCTCGCCGCTCTCGCGCAGCTCACGCAGCGACACGGGGATCTCGTCGCAGTCGAGCCCGCCCGCGCAGCCAATCTCGATCCGCAACGTGAGCGGCTGATGCGCGACCGCCGCGCCTGCCGCGCGCACCGCGCGTACGCTCGCGTCGCGCGGCGCCTCCGTCGCGACCGCGACCGCGTGCACCGGCACCGTCAGCGTCCCCAGCGCGGCGCGGATCGCCTCGCCCGCCTGCGCCTCGCCGGGCCGATCGAGCCTTCCATCCGAGAGCACCACGATCGCCGCGGGCCGCTCATCCGCCGCGCGCGCGACCGACTCGATCGCGCCGGCGAGATCCGATCGCGGCATCGGCCGCGCCGCGAGCAACGCCTGCCCGAGCCGACCTTCCGCGCCGCTTTGCGCCGAATCGGGCGCGCCGTCCGATAGCGCAGCGGTGAGCGGCGTCGGCGCGCCTTTGCCGAACGCGAGCCCGTAAAGCCGCACGTCTGCGCCATGCTTCTGCAGCTCGCCGAGCGCGCGCGCGGCCTCCTGCCGGCGCGTCTTTCCCGCGGGGCCCGGCAGATCGATCGAGCGCGACGCGTCGGCGAGTACGACCACGCGGGGCCCCACGAGGCTGCCCTTGCTCTGGATCGCCACCGGCCGCAGCACCGCGAAGAGCAGGCCGATCGAGGCGAGCGAGCCCGTGGCAAACGCGGCGATCCGCGAGCCCCGCGAGCGCCTGAGCTCGATCGCGAGCAGCACGATGCCGAGGACCGTGAGCAGGGCGGCGAGGAGCTGGAAGGACGGCGCGAGATCCCCCGACGGCGCGAGGCTCGTCGTCATGGCGAAGGCTCCGCCGCACGGCGCCGCATCAGGAAGGGCGCGTGCACCTGATCGTCTTTGTAGTTCGAGCAGAGCACGAACATCGCCACGTTCACCGCGAGCCGCGCGGCCTGCTCGCGTTGCGGCTCGCCGTTCGGCACCACGACGAACGGGTGCGTCCCGTTCGCCGCGCGGGCGAGCGCGCCGAGCACGTCGTGCTTGGCGAAGATCACCTGCGGCACGCCGCCGCGCAGGATCGCTTCGAGCTTCGGCTCGCCCTCGACACGCCCGACGGCGCGACGGAGCAGGTAAAACGAGCGGAACAGCACGTTCTCCGTGCCGATCGGGATCGGCGCGCCGTCAGGCAACACGCGGGCAAGCTCGCGCCGCGCGGCCTTGCCGAACGCGCCCGACTCGGGGGCGAAATCGTCGACGAAGAGCACGCCGCCGAGTGCGAGGAAGCGCCGGATGCCGAGCACCTCGCGCTCGGTCAGGGCGGGCACGTCGTCCTCACCGCCCCAGATCGCAAACGGCTCGGCGAGCAGCGCGGGCGCGTCGGCGCGCACCGTCGTGGGCGTGAGGCGCGCGGGCGCGCTCGTGCGGCGCGTGAGCTCCTCGGACCAGCGCGCGGGCCCGGTCGTCCGCGCGCCTTCCCAGCGCGCCGTCCCCGTGAGCAGGATCCGCGGATTGAACGCCCCTTCCTCCCCGAAGGCCCGCGACGGCCGCGGCACGAGCGCGACGAGCAGGAGCGCCACGAGCACGAGGAGGACCGAGCTCACCCGCGCGCGCATCAATCGAAATCCTCCACGTGCCAGACGCCCGCCTCGCGGCGCAACTTCACCTCGTGGCCGCCGGGCACCTGCACGGTCGCGCGATCACCGGCGACCTGCACCTCCAGGCCCTCCGGATGCTCGAGCCCCTCGACGAGCGAGCGCAGATCGTTCTCGATCGCGCTCCGCGTGGACGGCGAGAGGACCCGCAAAAGCCCGGCGTAGCTGCGCCGCGCGAGGACACGCCGGAGCTGCTCGAGCGCCTGCGCGGGCGTCTTCGCGCCGGCGGGCAGCGCGTCGGCGGCCGAGATCCGGAAGACCCCGCCTTCGAGCTCCAGCGTCGCGTCCTCGCCGTCCGCGTACCGCATGCGGGCGTGGGCCTTGATCGTCACGGCGGGCGCAGCGAGGGCCTTGGCCTGATCGGCGAGCTCGCTGCGCTCTTCGGCCACGATGCGCCGCACGTCCTCGCGCGAGAGGCTCCGCTGGCCTTTCGTGGTCATCATGCCGTGGATCGCGTCGGCGTCGCCGCGCGCGGCTGCGTCGGCGTAGGCCTTCACGGCGTCCTTCGGGTCGGGCATGGCGGAGCCGCCGCACGCGGCGAGGGCGAAGGCGAGGCACGCGAAGGTCACGAACCGGGGCACGGGCGGAGCCTAGTACAAAACAGACGACCCGGGGCCTCGACCTCGCGCGCCGGACGACCTCGACCCTCGATCCCCCTGGTCGCTGGGACGTGGGAGCGGTACAGGTTGGAGCGGATCTCCCATGTCGGGCCGCCCTTTCATCCGCCTCGCGGACCGCACGGACCTCGACGGATTCGCCGATCACATCGTCCGCCACTCGGCCGAGAGCGGACGCGAGGGCTCGTTGCATTTCGCGATCTCGCGTTCGCCCGAGCGCGCGAGCGTCCGAGAGCACGCGCGGCAGCGCTGGGAGCGCGCGCTGGAGGAGTCGCTCTGGGGCCGGTGTTTCCTGCTCGTCGAGCCTGTGCGGGGCTGGGTCGTGGGGCACCTCGAGCTCCGCGGCGGGCGTTTCTCGGCGGAGATGCACCGCGCGATCCTCGGCATGGGCATCGAGCGGGGGTACACGCGGAAGGGCCACGGCCAGCAATTGATGGAGGCCGCGATCGGCTGGGCGAAACGCACGGGCAAGGTCGCCTGGATCGACCTCGGCGTCTTCGAGCACAACCTCCCCGCCCGGAGCCTCTACCAGCGGATGGGCTTCGTGGAGAACGGCAAGCGCAAGGACGCGTTCCGGATCGATTCGGGGATGCAGGTGACCGACATTTCGATGTCACTCCGGATCGGCTGACATCGAATTCGGCAGCGAATTCGCGCCCTGAATGCGTTGTGTCCACGCCGTATCGTTGCCCATCCAGACGTACGGATACGTCATGGTCTATCCATCGTGAAATACGAGAGGAGTACGCGTACCTCCTTGACGGGCGACTTCCGGTGATGAATGACTCGATTGGATATGGTGGGGGAAGCGCGGATTTTATTGGTCGACGACGATCCCGTTTTCGGCAAGGAGGTGCTGCGGCGGCTCCTGGCCGAGGACCTCGACGCGGCTTTTCATCAAGGGCCGCTCGGCACGCTCCAGGCCGTACGGGCCACGCGTTGTGAGCTCGTCGTGATCGACGTCAACATGCCGAAGGTCGACGGTTGCCTTCTGGTGCGGATGATTCGTGACGCCTTTGGCCTCGGGCATACCCGCGTGATGCTCTGCTCCGACATGAGATCGGACATGCTCACGGCGCTCGCGAAGGCCCTGCAGGTGCCTTCCGTCGCGAAGAGCGCGGGCCTCGACGTGCTCGTCGAGAACGTCCGCGCGGCCCTCGCGGAGCCCCGCGCGCGCGGCGCCGACGCGGCAGGTGAGACGAACCCCTACTGCGACAGCCCATGCATCCCGGCCCTGGTTCGTCCCGAAAGTCCCGTGGTCGAGCATCGTCGGCCGACGCCGCGCCGCGCCCGGGATCGATGAGCTCATCCAGGCGGCGCAAACATCCGGACGAGCCTCCGCCACGTCGCCAGCACACGCCCGAGCCACGGCAGTTCGAACACCGGTGACACCACCGTGTACGTCGTCAATCGATCGAAAAAGAGCCACGCGAGCGAAGCGCCGAACGCGGCGCGCAGGACGTCGTCGTCGAGCCCCGGCGCAGCCATCTCGGCGTGCGCCCGCACGAGGGAAAACACCTCTTCCGCGCTCACCTCCGGAGACAACGTCCAGCAAAGAAGCTCCGCGAGATCCCGCGTCCCGGGCCCGAGCGCCGAGAGCTCCCAGTCATAAAGAACGATCTCCCCGTCCGATTCCCCCCGCCGCAATGCGAGGTTCCGCGGATTGACGTCATTGTGCAGCAGCGTCGCCGGCACCACGGCGAGCGCCTCGGCCCAGCCGACGTCGTCGAGCAGGGGCGCCGCCGCCGCCGCGACGTCCGCGTCGATCCGCGTCCGCGCGTGCCCGAAGAGGGCCTCCCAGAGCGGCACGAGCTCCGCCGCGCGTGTCCCCGCGCCGCGCGCCCAGGGCACCACGGACAGCGCCGCGGCAGGCCCTCGCAAAGCCGCATGCAATCGCCCGAGCCCCCGCACCGCGCGCCGCACAGCATCAAGGGTCCAGGGCTCGGCGACGGCGTCGAGCGCGACCACCTGCTCCCCTGGGTGCAATCGTTCGAGCACCAACGGAACATCCTTCGCTGGCGCCGGCGAGGAGAAACAGCGAGGCCGCACGCGGGCGAGCGCGGCGTGGGCGAGCCCATACAGCGCGCGTTCGCGGGTATGGGCGTCCGCGACATCGAGCCAATGGCCATGCATCTCCAGCGCGGCGGCGAGCGCGGGGCTCGAAGCACGCGCGACGCCGGTGCAAAGGGCGCGGAGCTCGTCGCCGCGGGCCGACGCTTTGAGGACGACGTCGAGGACGCGGCCGTCGTCGAGCGTCAATGTCGCCGGATACACGCCGACCGGGCGATCACAGAACCCGCAAGCAAGACGGCTCAAAAGGCCGCTGCCCGTGATGGCTGGCATCACGCGGGCCGAGGTGACCTCATGCGATACGCCGTCGACCACGACCCGCCGAGGGGCCTGCGGGAGCGCGCGGGAGGCCGCGGTCGCGCGTGCGCCGCGCCGGGGCGGGGGCGGGAGCGCGGAGGCCGCTTGCCACGCAGCGACGCGCTCGTCGAGGAAAGCAGGATCCACGGGCTCGGCCCCGCGGAAGGCAGGCGCAACCGATATCGATGCGCGACGCGAGCGCTCGAATTTCCGCAACGTGCCGGCGCGGAAAAACGGCCATAATCCTCGCAAAGCTCCGCGCCGATGAAGCCCCAGGGCCTCCACGCGGGCGAGCCACGTCTCCCACGGCATCAACGCGACATCGTACCCCGCCAGCGCCAGCCACGCGACCACCTCGCGGAGCCCACGCGACTCGTCGCCCACGTGGACGAGCGCAGGACCCGTTTCGACGAGGTCCGCCAGGACCCGCGCCAGGTGATCCCGTGGACAAACCGAAAACGGCAAATCGAGGTCCGGGGCCGCGCCCGCCTCGACGCATGCGCGGAGCAAAAGGGCAACCACATCATCCACGCTCGCCTCGCCGTCCCTCCCGCCGAGCACGAGCGAAGGCCGCACGATCGTGGCCGAGAGCCCAGCCTCTTCCCGCGCCCGATCCACGAGGAGCTCGGCCACGGCCTTCGAGGACGCATACCCGAGCGGCAAACGCGGGAGCCGCGCGCGGAGGGCCGCGGGGGGTTCGTCGTCGCCCAGGATGTCCCCCGGCGCAGCCGCGCCGTCGTGACATACGATCTGCGAGGACACGTGGACGAGCCGCGCCCCCGCGGCGGCGCACAGGGCAATCACCTCGGCCGTCCCGAAGGCATTCGTGGGCGCGAGCGACGAATAGGGCAAGACCCAGTTCACGGCCCCCGCCACGTGCACGACCCCGTCGAGCTCCGCGACGAGCGCGCGATACCGATCCTCCCCGACCCCGAGCTTCGGCGAGGAGACGTCCCCGGCCAAACCCGAGGCCCCGTTCGCTCCCCTCGCCAGCACGAGCACGCGTTTGTCGCGCCGCACGAGTTCGGCGACGACGGCGCGCCCCACGAACCCCGTTCCGCCGGTGACGAGAATCGTTTCGCGGCCCGCTCGACGCGGCTCCGACCGCGGCAGGGGCCACTCGAGATCCTCGCTCCAGGGCGCATCGAGCATCCCCGTTCCCTCCACGAGAGCCCGCAGGGACGGCGCGCGCCCCCATACGTCGAGCGAAATCGTGCGACCCAGCAAATCCCCCAGCGCAGCCGCTGCGTCCGCGGCCTTCAGCGAGTCGAGCGGCAAACGCGCGGGCGGCGCCTCGACGTCGATTTCATCGAGCGAAAGCCCCGTGGCCCTCGCAAGCACGAGATGCGCCGCACGCAGCGGGCTCCCCTCCCCTGACGAAAGATCCGCCGCAGGAGGCGGACGGACGGGCATTTGAATCTCGCCGGCGCGCAAGAGCGCCTCGGTGGCCCGCCGCTGGAGCTTGCCCGACGACGTCTTCGGCAATGTGTGTTTCGGGACGAGCGCTACGTCGACGAAGATCCCATGCTCGAACGACACGGCGCGATGGACCGCCGCGATCACCGCGGCGCGGCCGGCCTCGTCGAGCCGATCGTCGACCTCACAAATCACGACGGGCCGCGGCTCCCCTCGCGCCGCGTCGTCCTCGCGCAACACGGCGCAGACGCAGCCCCGCCGGATCGCCGCATGCGCGCCCTCCGCCGTACGCTCGACGTCGTGCGCGTGATGATTCTCGCCGCGAACAATGAGTACGTCTTTTTGACGCCCCACGATGAAAAGGCGGTCGCCACGTCGATAGCCGAGATCCCCGGAGCGCAGAAACGGCCCCGCCTCGCCCTCCGGACATGCGAGCGTCGCGCCAAACACCCCGCGTGTCGCCTCCGTGTCTTCCCAATATCCATCCGCGACGCTCCCGCTCTGGAGCCAGATCTCGCCGATGCGCCCGTCCGGGAGCGGCCGTCGCGTCTCCGGATCCACCACCCGCAACGTGACGAGCGGCGGGATTTCCCCCACGCAGACGACGTCGATCGTGCGCTCGCCGCCCGCCTCCTCGGCCTCGCCGCGCGCGAGCGCCGCGGCCGAAAGGCGCTCGACCGTGAAGGGCGCGTGCGTCCGGCAGGAAGCGAGCACGGTATGCTCGGCGAGCCCGTAACAGGGAAACCACGATTTCGCCGTGAATCGCGATGGCGCAAACGCCTCCGCGAACGCGGCGAGCGTGCTCGCGCGAATGGGCTCGGCGCCACAATACGCTTGCGCCCAGCAAGAGAGATCGAGCGTTTCGCGCGCGGCCGGATCGATCTTCCGCACGCAGAGATCGTAAGCAAAGTTCGGCCCGCCGCTACGCATCGCGCCAAATCGCTCGATGGCCCGGAGCCACCGCAGGGGTCGTTCCAGAAAAACCCACGGCGGCATGAGCCACGCCGGCCAGCCGCCGTCGAGCGGCAGCAAGATCCCCTCGATGAGCCCCATATCGTGGAACTGCGGGAGCCAGCTCACGGAGGCGCGCGGAATCGTCGGCGCGACGCCGTGGATGACATGCAGGTTGTGCGAGAGGTTGCTCCGCAGCACACGCACGCCTTTGGGCGCGGCCGTCGAGCCCGACGTGTATTGCAAAAAGGCGAGGCCATCCCCGCGTGGATCCTCGACACGACGGCGCGCGCGCGGGACCTCCGTCACGTCGATCCAGGGCAAACCCACGAGCGCGGGCACGGCATCATCGAGAATCGGGCGATAGGGCAAGATCACGGCCGTCGAGAGCACGCCCGCGGGCCCAGCATTCGCCACGAGGTGGCCGAGCCGCGCGAGGCTGCGCGCCGGCTTGTGAGGGTCGGGCGGGATGGCCGGCACCGCGACCCTGCCCGCGCGAAGGCAAGCGAGAAAAGCGATCACGAAATCGAGCCCCGGCGGGAAAAGCAGGAGCACCCGCGCTTCCTCGGGAAAACGCTCGACCAAGGCGGCGGCCACGTCATCGACGCGCGCGTCGAGCGCAGCCACCGTGAGCGAGGCGGAAATCTCCTCACCGTCGTCGAGAAACCCGAGCGCGAGCTCGTCCCCCCGCACCTCGGCGCGCTGGCGCAACTTCAGGGGCAGAAACGTGAATGCTTCGCTCACGCCGCCGCTCGCTCGGGGTTTGGCGTGGCGAACTCGGCCTCGAAGGCCTGGAAGATGCCGCGCACGTGGTCGGCGTGCTCGCGGGCGGTCTCGGGCCGCCAGCCGCTCGTGTCGATCTCGGGCAAAACGTGGACGATGACCCTCGTCCGCGTCATGACCCAGCTCTTGCCGGGGTTCTCGGCCCGCGGAATTTCGAGATAAAGCGGTACCATCGGCGCCCCGAGCGCCGCCGCCAGGTGAAACGCGCCCTTGTTGAACGGTCCCACGCCGCCCGAGAGCACGCGTGTCCCTTCCGGGCTCAAATACACCGCATCACCCGTCTCTCGGAGCACCTCGCACGCAGCGGCGAAGAGCTTGCGGCGTTTTTCGGTGTACGCCTGCGGCACCGTGAAAAACGTGCCGACACACACGGCGACGAGCGCGCCCGGCGGAAACACCCACGCGCCACGCTTCATGAAGAACCACGCGCGCGGCAAACGCAACGAGAGCAAAACGAAAAGATCGATCGACGAGGTGTGGTTCGAGACGTACACGACGCGGCGCTCCGACAGCGGAAACACTGGCGCGCGCACTTCGACGGAGACGCCCGAGAGGCGAAGGACCACGGAAGCGGCCCAGGCCCCGAGCCCCTCGGCCGCGGCGCGCCTGCCGAGGAGAAGACGTACCAAGACGAACAGCGGCGAGAGGGCCGTGACGAAACCAATGGTCAGAACGAGGGCGACGACGCCCCGAATCCGCTTCAGGTTCACGGCGAAGCCCCCGACGACGGCCGTTCGAGGACGATCGTCTGCATGGCCAGGTTGAGCTGTTTTTCGAAGAGCAAGACCGGCGAGAGCGCGAGTTGCCCCGCGAAATACGGGCCGATCGCTTTGCCCACGTCGAGCCCCTTGCCACGCAGCACGTGGAACGCCGCACCCGCGAAGAGGTAAAAATAAGCCGGGAAGGCGCCCCAGGGCAGGTGGTCGACGATCGAGAGGCCGCTCTTCTCGCACATCGCCCGGAGCGATTTCCAATCGAAGAGCACCGTGTGTTGTGGCGCCTGGAGCCCCGGCCAGCGGTCCTTGAAGAGCCGGAAGCTCGTCGAATCGAGGCGCGGCACCTCGATGACGACACGCCCCCCGGGCGCGAGCAGGCTCCGCGCGCGCTCCAGCGTCTGGAGGGGCTCGTAATCGTGCTCCAGGAAATGCCACATCGTGATCAGATCGAAGCGAGCGTCGCCGAAATCGATGTCGGCGAGGACGCCGAGGCGAAAATCGACACCTTCGAGCAGCGGGTTTCCCCGGAGATCCTTGAAATCGACGCCAGTCACGGCGGCCCCGTGCTTCTTACGGAGCATCTGCAGGAAGCTGCCCACGGCGCAGCCGATGTCGAGCACGCGTATGCCGCGCCGGAGGGGGACGTACTGGCCACAAAGCTCGACCTTGCGACGATCGTGCCCGTTCATGCCCCATTCATAAAGCGGCGTGAACACGCCCCAATCCTTCTTTTTGCGATGGGCGATGTACTCGGAGTCGTAATACGCGCCGATGTCGTCCTGGAGGATCCGCGGACGCTGATAGGCGAGATCACACGAACGGCACTGCACGAAGCGAAACCGGCCGGGTTTGCCGGTGAGATCGTCCTCGGCCTCGATGAGAAAATCGGCGTCGCGCCCGCCGCAACCAGGGCAGGCATTGTCTTCCATGCGGGGCTTCGTGTCCGGGATCGTAGCCTCGGTCGTCATCGTCGTGTCCTTCATAAAATAGTGCGGTCGTGAAGCAGCCAGAGCGCAGCTCCACCACAAAGACAAACCACGTCGACGAGGACCAGCGCGGGCCCGAGGGGTCCGCGGCGCGCGTCTTCGTCGTGCACCAGCTCGTAGGCAGCGACCACGCCATACAGTGTGATCGCGCGGCCGAGCGCCACGAATGGCGGCGTGTCGGGGAGGGCAAGGCTGAGCGCGAGCGCGGGCACCTTGAGCAGAATCACGTGGGCGAAGAGGCCACGCAGGTGGGGCCACGCGGCGCGCGCGGCAAAGCCGCCCTGGGTGGCGAGGACGGCGCCGAGAAACGGCGCGATCGCGACTCGGGTGAGCCCGATCGAGGCCGCCGTAAACGCGAGCCCGCCCAGCGCGTAGAGCAAGGGCTCGGTCGTGGAAACGCGGCGGCAAAGCGCGCGCTCGGGGTGGTGTTCTCGATCGTGCGGAAGATCCGCGACGTCATCCCACAAGCGAAACGCGACGATCCCGAGAAACGCAATCATGGTCCGGTCAGAGAGCCTGCCGGTCCCGCCCGCGAGCGCGACGAAGAGCGCGAGCGGCACGAGCAGATACCACGACCCACCGACGCGCTCGCGAAACCACGTGATGGACCAATGACCGTCACGCGAGCCGAACATGCCCCGTGTCTCCATCGACGACGATGTCGCGCCCGTGGGAGATCCGCGTGGTGGCCTCGGGGACGCCGACGACCGAAGGAATGCCGAGCTCCCGTGCGAGGATCGAGCCGTGCGAGAGCATGCCGCCGCGCTCGAGGACGAGGCCCTTCACCAGAAAAAACAGCGGCGCCCAGCCGGGATCCGTCTGGCGCGCCACGAGCACGTCGCCGGGCGCGAGCCTGCCCGCATCGGCGAGCCCGCCGAGCACCGCGGCGCGCCCCGAAATGCGGCCACCGCTCGCCGGGACGCCGCGCAGCACGCCGTCGTCGGCCGGGAGATCGGGCGCGGGATCCACGGCCGCGGCGAGCGCAGAAGGCGCGACGCACGTGCCCGCGGCGAGGGTGAAGACATCGGGCAGATCGAGCGCGGAGAGCGTGGCATGTTCGGCGCGGCGCGACGCGACGAGGGCGCGCACGTCGCTCGACAGACCGCGGCCCGCCGCGAGATCCACGAGCTCGTCGAACCGGAGGAAAAACACGTCGTCGTCGGCATCCGTGGTGCCCGCGGAGACGAGCCGCCGGCCAAGAGCGAGCGCGACGGCGCGCAGGCGCGTGTACAACAAGGCCTGCCGGAACCGCGCGCGCTCGCGGAGCTGCACGGAGGTCTGCGTGGCGAGCACGAGCGCATCGAAGAGCGGTCGCAAGGCGCGACGAGGTCCCCCGAGCCGCGCGCGGAGCCGCGCCGTCTCGCGTTCACGCTCGGCGCGCTGGCGCTCGAACGCACGCGCGGGGCTCTCGATGGTTGGATCTCCAACGGCCTCCACGTACCGCGAGAGCAACGGCAGAAGGCGGTCCGGCTCCTCCGCGAGCGAAGGCTCGGTGAGCAAGAGCTCGCCCGATCCGCGGAAGCCGAACCGATCGAGCCATTCATCGACGCGCGCGCCGAGATCCGGGCCGAGCGCGCCACGAAACACGGCAAAGCTCCCCTCACACGCGGCGAGCGCCTCGCGCGCGGGTGCGTCCGCGCGAACCACGACCGCGAGCTCCCACAATGCGCGGAGCGACCACGCGCCGGCGACGTCGAGCCCCTTGAGGAGCGCATGATGCCGCGCCGCAGGGTCCTCCGCGCCGTGCCCGCTCGCGCCCGCGTCGTCAGGATCGATCACGCGGAGAAGCGCCTGCAGCGCGCGATACGTGACAGCGGCCGCGCAGTCGGCGAGCGAGGCGTCGACCCAGCGCCGAAGTCGTACGTCGAGGATCGCTTCGAGCCCTTCGGCGAGCGCGCGTGCGGGCATCACCCCGACTTCGCGCGGATGGAAGCGCGACGCGACGTCATCCACCGCGCGCTCGAAGCGTGCCACGCGGGCCGGCAGATCACGATAGGCGCGCGCCACGTGGGTGATCACGCGGCCAAGCGCCGTGATCTCGTCGGCCACGCGCCGGCCCTCGGGCGACGAGGCGCCCGCGCCGACGAAGACGTCGAAGCTGTCCACCAACCAGTCGCCGAACGGCATGAGCCGGAGCACGGCGTGGATGTGCGAGAGGTTGTAATAGAGCCGCGCCCCCTGCGCGTCGACGATGCCCCGGAATGCCTCGTCGTGGGCTGCGATGCGCGCGTGCTCGATCCCGAACGCGCGCGCCAGGTTGCGAAAATACGCGTCGTACCCCGCGCGGGCGAACGAGACGAGGAGCGGCGTCACCGGCGCCGGGAAGTTCTCGCTGATGTTCGCGTTCGACCACAAGAACGTGCGCCGATCCGTGACCGGACGGGCCTGCACGATCCAGAGATTGTCCGCGGGATCGACGGCCCACTCGAGGTCGAGCGAGAGGCCCCGCCGCCGTTCGAGCGTGGTCGCATGTCGCACGAGCGCGCGCGCAGCTTGGTCCGTCAGGGGAAACGGGCTCCCGTCCTCGGGCAAACGCTCGACGTGCACGATGCGCCGCGCGCCTTCCGCAGCGCGGCGATCGAGGCGAAAGGCGCCCGGCGTGATCGCGCCGTCGACGAGCGCTTGTCCGTGCCCGCGGCACCATTCGCCGCGAAGCATCACGCCGTCGGTGAAGAGGACGCCGGCCGCCGCGCTGGGCACGAGCCGCTGCACGACGACCGCGACGCCCTGCAAACGCACCTTCCGGGCTTGCTCATACGCACGCACGCGCGCCGCCGCGCGCGACGCCATGCACCGACGCACGGCGTCGAGGATCGCCACAGGATCCGAGCCGTCGACCGGGAAAATGGATTCGAGCAGCCCTGCGAAGGCCGCCGTCGTCCCGTCCTCGCCGACGGCCGAGCTGCGCACGATGAGCGGCCCGCTGCCGAGCCTCTGACGCGCCTCGTCGAGCGCCTCCATGCAGCGCGCCGGCACGGGTTTGCTCTCGTCCGTCAGCGCCTCGGAAAACGCCGTCGTCAGGATCACGCCCTCGGGCACGGGCGCCCCCACGGCGCGTAGCTCCTGGAGCGATCGCCCCTTCCCGCCGACGAGCGCGACGTCGTCGATGGCATCGAACCCCCGCACGAACGGCGGCTTCCGGAGCACCGCCTCGATCCCCCCGCGCCCCCTCATCCTGCCCTCTTCTTCACGCCGAGCACCCACAAAAGGACGCTGAAAAGCCCGTGGATCGGCGGCCCGATCAAGAGGCAGAAGAACGCCGTTTCCCACGATAGTTCGACTACCAACGATGCACCGACGAGCGCGCCGACGACCGAGTCCAGCCGATCGGCCACGGCCGAGATCACGCGCCCCAAGCGGTGCTTCGGCGGCGCGCCCGGCTCGACGTCGAGCTGACGTTTCACGAACGAGTTCGGCAGTTCTCCGAGCATCAACCCGAGCGCCGCGACCGCGCCGAGCAAGAGGAGCCCCGACAACGTCGAGGGCCACACGGCGAGACCAAGGCGCTGCGCTGCGGTCCCGAGGCCGGCCATGGCGAGCGCGGTCGCGGGCACGATGACCACGAAGCCACGCGTGGTCTTGTTGTTGCCGAAGAGGCGCCGTCCCCGAAACGTTCGACCTCCATCAAGCGGACGGGTGAACCTTTTCGAGAGCGGATGCGCGAACCACGCGGACTGGCATGCGCCGCCGATGACGAAGCTCCCGACGAGGAGCCCTGCACAAGCGAGCGGAGAGAGCGCCGCAGATTCCATGGGGCTAGATCGAGAGGCCGGAGGTGCTCCGGTTCTTGAAGAGAAAGACCTCGGCCGGTACGGCCTTGGCGGCGCGAATCCAGGCCCACGCAGGCGCCTCGTTCGGCGGTGTCCACGGGATCTCGCGCAGGCGCGGGCCCGGCACAAAGGGAAAGACGTGGTGCAATTCGTGCGCGTCGAAGCCGGTCAGGACGAACGTCGAGAGGAACCCCGAAAACCGCAGCGAACGCGTGTACGGCGCCTGCTCGGGCGCGGGAATCGGCATGACGTCGGCGCCGTGGGAGAGCTCGAGCGGGATGTGCGTGTGCTGGCTCAACATGATCACGTCCATCCACGCGAACCCGAGGAAAAGCCCGAGCCCGACGAGCCGCAGCAGCGCCGCGGGCCCGACGAACGCGAACGCCGCGGCATAAAGCGCGAGCAAGGCGACCGTATTGACGACGAAGGCGCGACGCGCGCGGGCCTCGGGGAAGAGCTGGAAGAGGCGCGGCAGGTGCCAGAAGCTCTGCGCCCGGTAGAGGAAAGAAAACAGCGGGATCCAGGCGCGCCAGGCGATGTTGATCGCGGCGCGCTCGAACGCGCCGAGCGGGCGCGGGACGAGCGAGGAGGTCGTGGGATCCTTGTCCTGAAAGCCGGTCCATTTGTGGTGCATGCGGTGGATGGCTTTCCAGCTCGCATAAGGCAGCACCGAGATCACCGAGGCGAGGTGGCCGGCCACGGTATTCAGGCCTCGCGTCGCAAAGAGCGTGTGATGCCCGGCCTCGTGCAGCAGGGAAAACCATTTCACGAAGGAGACGGCGAACACGAGCTGCCCGACGAACCACGCGACCCACGACGCACACGAAGACAACCCGATCCCCGCAGCCGTGAGGGACACCGCGACGAACGTGTGCAGCGCGCCCTCGGCATCCCGCGGCCGGAGGCCCGTCACGGCGGCGTCGCGCGCGGACGGGGGACGGCCGGGAGGTTCCTTCGGGGGAGCCATGGCGCCCGTTCGGTCAGAGCTGGCCGACGAGTGACAAACCTTGTTTGTCACGGTCGATCATGGGCAGGATGGTGAACGAGGGCATTGCAGACGTGCGCTTGCGTTTTGGCTCCGAGTCCGGCTCCTCGTAGCTGAACACGGCGATGTCGACGACGGGCCAGGCGACGACCGAAAGGAGGACCAAGGGGATGGCCATGTCCCGCGCCTCGCCCACATCGGCAATCATGGCGCTGACGACGGGCAAACCCACGTTGAGCCCGAGGCTCAAGAACCCGCGGCCGGTGTTGCCGTGCACCCAGTGCACGATGGGCGCCGTCAAGCAATGCCCAGCAGCACCGAGACCCACCATCACCACGCCGATGTCTTCGGTGCTGTGGCTGCTGAACGTGAGCACGTAGCCGAGGGTAAACACGACATCGGAGGGGATGAGTCCAAGCAGTGTTTTCGCGCCGTACCATTGCCGTTTCGATGCCTCGGACGCTTTCGCATCTTCGAGCCTCCACCCGGGATAAGGCCCATAGGCCCACGGCGGCGGGGGCTGCATCCAGTAGGGCTGGGCCGGAGGTGCAGGCGGCGGCGCGCCAAGCGTCGCAGGGGGAGCGGAAGTGGGTGGTGCGGGTGAGGAAGCGGGTGCGGGTGCGGACTCAGCAGCAGGCGCGGAAGCGGAAGCGGCCGAGGGCGCGGGGGGAGCACTCATGGCGGGCGGCGCGGGCGGCGGCGGTGGCGCTGCACGCGCGGCGGTGGCGCCGAGGGCGGCGAACGCGGCGGAAGCAAGCGGCAAGAAGACACGCGGCGGCATCGATGGCTCCGGTCCGTCAGGCAGCACGCCACGACGGAAAACGCGGACATCGTATCACCTCACGTGTACTTGACGCTCACGATCTCCATCTCGATGTCGCCCGCCGGACGACGTACCGTCACCACGTCCCCCGGCCTCTTGCCGAGCAGCGCCCGGCCCACGGGCGACTTCCAACTGATGCGCCCCGTCTTGCTGTCGATCTCGTCCTCGCCGACGATCCGATAGGTGTGCCGCTTGCCGTCCTCGTCCTCGACCTCGATGGCAGCGCCGAAGAAGACCTTGTCCCCCTTCTGCTCCTTCGGATCCACGACGACCGCGCTCTCGAGCCGCTTCGTGAGGTAATGCATGCGGCGGTCGATCTCGCGCAGCTTCTTCTTGCCGTAGATGTACTCGGCGTTCTCGCTCCGATCGCCCTGCGCAGCCGCATCCGCGACCTCCTGGACGATCCGCGGCCGGTCCACCGAGCGCAGCCGGCCGAGCTCCTCCGACAGCCGGCGCGCCCCCTCGGGCGTGATGTAGTTCGGGTTCGGCACGGCCGCGACCTTAGCAGGGTCAGGGCCGCGTGACCTCGACGATCCAGGCGACCAGAGGCAACGTCGCCATCGACGCGAGGGACGCGAGCGTGCACACGGCCGCCGCGAGCGGACGATCACACCCCGTGAGCGCGACGATGATCACGCTGGCGAGCGCCGAGGGCATCGCCGCCTGGAGCACAGCGACGGTCGCGAGCGGATCGGACACCGAGAAGACGCGGACGCAGAGGAGCGCAACGGCCGGCGCAAACAAGAGCTTCACCGCGCAGATCGCGATCGCCGGCGCGACGCGGCCCGAGAGCGCGCGCACGTCGAGCGAGAGACCGAGCGAGAGGAACACGAGGTACGTGGTGGTGCGTCCGAGCCCTTCCATCGTGGTGAGCAAAAACGGCGGGATCGGCAGGTGGAGCGCATGCGCGAGCGCGCCGAGCGGGACGGCGAGGACCAGGGGCTTGCGAAAGGTGCGCAGCGCGGCTCTCGCGTCGAACGCAGCACCGCGGCCGAAGCGCTCGGCATAGGCCTGGCCGAGGGTCCAGAGCAGGATCGTCGTGATGACGAGGTCGATCATCATGGCCGCCGAGCTCGCCGCTGCGTCGCCCGGGAAGAGCGTGAGCAGGAGCGGCAACCCGAGGAAGCCCGTGTTGCTGAAGGACGCGACGATCCCCGCGCTGCCGATCGCACGGGCGTCGAGGCCAAACGCCCGCGCCACGGCAGCGCCCACGCCGAGCGAGGCGAGCAGCGCCATGGCCGACCACGGCAGCACCCGCGCCGCGCCCCAGTCCATGCCGTCCCGCGCGAGCACGGCGAAGAGAAGCGCGGGCATCGTGACGTCGACGACGAGCCCATTCAGCACGTCGGCCTCACGCGCGCCGAGGCCCCGCACGCGCGCGAGCACGAAGCCGAGGGCCAGCACCAGCGAGAGCCCGCCGAGGAGCGGTCCGAGCGCCTGCGTCATCGCGCGGGGGGCGAAACCTTCCCGCATTCCGCCACGAAATCACGGGCGGCTGCCTCGATCGGGCGCGACGCACCTTTTTCGTCCTTCCGCGGATCCCATCCCGTGAGATCGGCGAGCGTGGCCGTCGCGGCTTCCTGCTGGCGTTGCCAGGCGTCGATGCGCCCCTCCGGCCTCGGCGCGCCGAGCCATTCGAGGATCGACGGCACGAGGGCTCGGGCCCCGGCGAGGCTGGCGAGCTGCAGATGCGCCGCGCGCACCCACCACGCCCCCGGCTCGGCGGACTCGACCATCGCCGCGAGGAACCGCTCCTCGAAGAGCTTGAGCACGTCCCCCGACGCAGGCCCCTCTTGCCACGACAGTTTGTCGACGAGCTGCCCGATCTCCGCGCCGGCCCGCTGGAGCGGCAAGTACCGGCCCTGGCCATCGCTGCCGATCGAGTCCGAGTACTTCTTCTCCACGGCGCGCCCCGCCGCGTCCTCGAGACGCACGAGCACGTGCATCGACGACGACGAGCCGAACGCAGCGAGCCCGGTGAGCCCCGACTTCGGCAAGATCTCGCGGATCGTCGTGTGGAGCGCCGCGCGCACGGAGGGCATTTTCGCGGCCACGGCGTCGGTCGAGATCTTCGCGCGCAACACCTGGAACGGGGGCATCTTCGGGTTGCTCACGAACGGCGACGACTCGCGGATCCCGATCACGTCGTACGAAGCGTCCGCCGGATCCGAGCGGGAGATCTGCACGATCTCGAGCTGGTTGCCGTGCCCGGCGCCATGCTCGTACACGAGCTTCGTGATGGGCTGATCGAGCCCGTCACATCCGAACGAGACCTCGACCGTGCTGCCCGGCCGCGTGGGCTTGTACTGCGCCCGCATGTCGGCCGTGATCGATCGCTCGGCCGCCGTATCCTTCGGGCGACACGCGAGTAGCTTGGGCTCGGTCGCGGGCTTCGGCGTCGCCGAGAGCGGCGGGAAAGGCCCGCCCTTCGCGCAGCGGTTCGGCTTCTGCGACTCGGGCGCCTTGGGAATCGCGTCGCCGGGAACCTTGTCGCCGCCGACCTCCTCCCCGCCCTTCGCCGCCGCGCCAGGGCCCGGCGTCGTGGGCACGGTGTTCCCTCCACCGGCGTCGCTCGCCGCCCCGCCGCACGCCACGAGCCCGAGGACCAGCCCCAATCCCCCATGCCTCATGCGCCGCATGAGGCTGCGTATCACGACGCTCCGTCCGCGCACAAACGCATCCATCGTTCCCTCCGAGCCATGACGACCCGTGCCTCGAACGACAAGGGAATGCGGGCGTGGTTCCGCGGGAATTGTGAGGATCTGAGACCCGCCGGAGCGGGAGGGCGGGCGCGGCGGAGCCTCGCTCGCGGCGCTTCGGCCTCAGTCCACCACAGGCGGCTGGGGGCCCGGGACGATGCCGGCAATGTCCGGATCTTCACCCGGCGGTTGATCGCCGCGCGTGTCCTTTTCCTTGCGACGCTCGAGCTTGTTCGCGGACTTCTCGCGCTGCTTTTCCTGACGCGCGCGTTCCTTCTGGCGCTTCAGCGCTCCCTGCCTCTGCATGCAGCTTTGCCTTTCGCTTGGGGTTCTGCGCGTCCCGAAGGACGTGGGGGAGGAGAAACGTGTCGGCGCGGCGGGGCCTCCCGGCAACCCGCCGCGCCGTTCCGGGTCGGTCGACCGTTACCGATCAGTAACGATCGCGGCCGCCGCCGCCACGGCCGCCGCGGCCACCGCCGCCGCCGCCGTAACCGCCGCCGCCGCCACGGCCGCCGCCGCCGCCGAAGCCGCC
>NZ_JARZHI010000108.1:0-24289 GCF_029946465.1 Polyangium sorediatum | reverse complement strand
CTGGTCTTGACCCTGGCTGTTCGATGAACTGCGCGCCGCGCAGTTCATCGAGCTTGGGTCCAGCGCCTCGCTGGTCCGGGTGCAGGGGCGGACAGCCCCTGCTGGGGCCTGGGGCAAAGCCCCAGCGAAGCGGCTTCCTGAGGAGACCAATGCCTGGTCAGGGGAACAACCAGCCGTACGTGGCGTAGGCGAGCGCGATATGGGTCTGCGCCCAGAACCTGTGGTAGGTGAAGTTCGGCGCGGGCCCACCCTTCAGATAGGCCTCGACCTTCGCCCAGTCCGGGTCCTGCTTGTATTTGGAGCGGATGCTCGCGAACGTCGAGCCGTTCTCGATGACGTCGCCGTTCGGCATCTTCCCCTTCCAGCCCGTGGGGAGATGCAGCGCGTCGTTGAAGCGCTTGTAGTCCTTGCGTGTCTCGATGTTGGAGAGCCCCTTCGGATCGCGGAACTTCGCCCACATCCGGTCGAGCAGCTCCTTGGCGAGCTTCTGCGTGTCCTTGTCGTTGGCCTTCGCCGCGTAGAAGGTCAATGTATGCACGAGCCCCGCGGTCGTCCCGACATCCGGCGTGGTGCTCGTGACCTTCACGTGCAGCCCTGCGTTGAACGTCTTGTCCGAGCCATTGAAGTTCTGCGTCTGGTCGTTCCAATCGAGGGAAGGTTGTCCCGTCCATTGCAACGACGACGGGATCTCGTACGTGCCATCCGGCTTGAGCTTCGTGTTCGCCTTGACCCAGGCCACCCATTTGTCGAGGATGACCTTCGCGCCCGCGTCGCCCGTCACGTAATAGTACTCGGCGACGCGTTGCACCGACCAGACCTGGAAACCGAACCAGTCGTTGCTCGGCGGGTCCGAGAACACCGGCGCCGACTGGTAGGCCATTCCGTAGAACGTCTTCGCGTCCGCAGGCGGCGCGTCGTACCGGCCCTTCCAGCTATTGGTCGCGCCGCCGGCGATCCCGCCCTCGGCCGATTGGAGCCAGCGGTAGAACTCGATCTGGCGCTTCGCGCTCGTGGCCCAGTCGCCCGCTGCCTTGGGCGACTTCGGCCGGAGCGGATCGAACTGGGCGAGCACATGGGCTGCCAGCGGGTTCTGATACCCCGAGTGGTTGTGGCTCGACCCGATGCGCCAAGACCAACCGCCCGAGCCGGGCGCGGCCCCACCCCACGCGTAATACCAGGAGAGCAGGTAGTGCGCTGACGAATAATCCGAGGCGGCTGCGCAGCTCGGGCTCTTGCAAGGGATCACCTTGAAGTACTTGTCGAAGAGCGAATACCGAAGGTAATCGCCCATCTTCGCAGCCTTCGCAGTGTTCGCGTCGACGCTCGTGTTGCCTCCCTGCTCGTCCGCCCACTTCTTGGCCCAGTACATGGCCTGGACCGCGCGCGCGTCCGCGTCGGGCGCGTTCGTGTACTTCCACTGCTTCGCGAAGCCGGTCCCCTTCTGGAAGATATCGAGGAAGCCGTTCGGCCCGCCCCCCGCGAACGCGTCCCAGGAGGGCTGCGGGATCGCCTCCCACACCGACTCCTCCGGGCCGCGCTGGAACGTATTGATGTACGCCCCCCGGCTCTTGCCGTCCCCTCGCTTGCCGAACCCGTAGAAATTGTCCACGTCGAGCAACCAGTGCATCCCGTAGATGGGCGCCGGCCCGTACGTGGTCTTGAGCTCCTCGCCGATCGGATCCACCCCGATCGGAATTCTGCTATCCAGCGCGACCGGGTAGTCTTGCGGCAGATCGCCCTCCGGCGCATAGGTCGCCGCCTTGCGCGGCGAATACCCCTTGATCGTCGGCTGATCGGCGAGCGACGGGATGATGTAGTATTCGGCGTTCGCCCAGGCGCGGTCCAGGTGGCTCCAGTCCTTGGTGACGCGCCCGTACATGGCCTCGAGCCACATCCAGTAGCTATACGCCTCGGAAGTCGTCTCGTGCCCTTGATCCGGCGCCTCCACGAGCAGCGTCTCCACCGCGTGGTAGGGGATCCCCTCCGGGCTGAAATAGCCGTTGGAGAGCTTGTGGATATCCGTCCACAACTCGAGGAAGTGATCAGTATAGACATTGCCGGTGTTCTTGACCGGCGGCTCCGGCGCGGCGGGAGGCGCGGGCGGAGGCTTCACCTCGTCCTGCGCAGCCACAGCCGGTTGTCCAGCGGCCCCCGCGGGTCCTGTCGGCCCCCCCGGGCTCACCGCGCCCGTTCCCGTGGGCTCGATGGGAACACAAGCCGCCATCACGAGGAGGGCGGCGGGCCCCAGCACGAGCGTCGAGGCAAACGTTTGTGTTCGTGCCGCACGGGCAGCCAGGGAACGGAACATCGTCGAGCCGAACTTCATAGGGTGCACCAATGGGGTTCAATTGGAAATCGGATGCCGCGCAGCCTATCGGCCGACCCACCGGGCGTCTAGAAAAATCAAAACGGCAAACGCGGGGGCGCGTTGCCGGGGCGTTGCCCCAGACCCCAGCAGGGGCTATCCGCCCCTGCACCCGGACCAGCGAGGCGCTGGACCCAGGATCGATGAACTGCGCGATGCGCAGTTCATCGAACGACCCTCGAGCAAGCCCAGCGGTTCTATTCGTCCACGACCCGGATCGGGATCCAATCGAACCCGGTGGCGCCCGCGTCGCGGAAGATGCGCCAGATCTTCGGGGTGACGAGGAAGAGGGGGAACGGGAGGACGGAGTCGTACACGTCGCCGTTGAAATTCACGTAGCCGTACCATTCCCACGAGATATTTACATCGTGGATATCGGCGACGTCCGAGGCACGGTACGCGAGGCGCATCGGAATCTGCTCACGCCCCGAGAAACAACTCCGCCCGCACGGGCAGGGTTGGGAGAGCTCGACTCCCGTGGATCGAGGCGACATCGGCGGCACCGTGTGCGTCGCGCAAATCTGCCGCCATGGGAGCTGGATATGCCCTCGCCTATCGAACGCCGCGAAGACGCCCCGGAACGAAAACCCCGTCGCGCCGCTCTGCGCGAGCGCGCCGGCCAGCTTCTCGCCGACGAGCAGGTCGTTGTAGCAGGTCGCCGCCGCGCGCCGGCCCTCGAGGACGTGGAGTTCCTGGCCGTCGACGACCTGCGCGGACGTCTGCCGGGCCCCCGCGCCGCAATGTTTGCAGGCGTCGGACATGTCGTACTTCGTGCCCACCCGCGGACCCGCGAAGATGCTGCCCTCCAGGGCCCAGTAGTTCACGACGAGCAGGCGCGCTGCTTCGAGTTCCTCGTCGGTAAAGCGATCGCGACGTCGCTCAAAGTAATCCTTATCGTGTCCCTCCAGCAGCTTCAGGAGGATCGGCAGGCGTTCGTCCCTCTCGTCCAGGGTGATGTCCGTCGTGTCCGCGATTTCGTCGAGGACTGCCACGTCGGGACCGCAGCCTGCAGGTCCGAGGATCGTCTGCGGCCCCCCCGAAAAACGATCGTTGATGATGCTGATTCGCACCTCGGTCCACATATTCGCGCCTCGATCACAGGGTCATTTACCCAAATACGGCTTGATGGCTTTCAGCCAGTGCGGGCAATTCTTGTATACCTCTTCGTACATTTGCAATACGTCACCGATTTTATCCGGGTTGACGACGTTCGGTCGATACTTGTTGAGCATGCGTGTGATCTTCTTGTGCTGCGCCTCCGTCAAGATAACAGCCGGCAGCTTGTCGAAGTTCTTCGCCAGCCCCAGCTTCCTCGCCATGGCCTCCTCCAGGATGTGATGCGCCTGGTACGCCCCGCCGAGGTTCTTCGTGAACGCGCGCATCACTTCATAACTTGCGATGGCCCCGTTCTGCTCCAGCGCGGCCGCGATGTCCGCCCCATACTGCTTCGCCAGGAGCTCCGCCGTCTCCTTCGACAGCTCCTCCGCTCCTTGCAGGATCAGCGGCGCCTTCTTCGCGCAGGCCTCCTCCAGCTTCTTCGCGAACTTATCCGCCTGCCCGACGAGCACCGCCGATGCGACCTGCGTGATCGCCGCCGCGGCCTGGACGATGGCGTTGTCGACGCCGTCCTCGTCGTCGCCGCCGATGATTCCGAACCGCTTGCCGTCCTTGCGCGCGAGGTCGTGGTTGAACTCGCCGTTCAACATCGCCGACGCTATCGCCAGCTCGCGAACCATCCGTTCGAGCGGCGTCAGGGCTTTGCCTTTGCCCGTCCCCTCCCCCTTTCCCTTGCACCCCTCCTTCACCTGCTCGCACAGGACCACGCTGACCAGCGGCCTCCCGGGCCGATGCTCTATCTCCGGCAGCGCGCCTCCCCGATCCACGTGGGAGCATTCCGCGTCCACGCACGTCCGCGGGTGCACTTCCTCCCGCTTCGGCAAGACGCTCTCCTGTCGCAAGACGCCCTCCCGCGGCAAAAAGCTCTCCCGTGATACCTTGGGCGGCTCCTCTTTCTGCGCCGGAGCACGATGCTCCTCCACGCGCTTTTCGACGCTCTCCGGCGCGTCCGCTTTCTTCTCCTCCTTTCGCGCCTCTTTCGGTGGTGGCGCGGGGGGCGCGGGCGGCGCCGGGGCCTTTGCGGCGGGCGACTCCGGCTTCTTCGGAGGCGGGGGCGTGCACGCCGACGGCCGCGATTTCGACGGGATCCGCGCGAGGCTCTCCGGGCCGAGGTTCGGATTGTATCGAAGCACGACCCGGCGATGGGCCTGCTTCCAGAACTCATGCGCATGGAGAATGACCAGCGCACCACCGGTCTTCTCCTCGATCACGGGATTCTTGTGCACCAGGTTGCACGACCGGCGCAAGATGGCTCCCGCGTCGTCATCGACCACCGACCCGCGCGTCGAATACCTTCACGAGCTGTGTCGACGGAGCCCCCAGCCCTTGCCGACAACCGCCGGGAGCCCGTCGACATGACCCCGACCGTTGCCGGCAACCGCGGCGACCATGTCGACAAAGCCCCAGCCCTTGCCGACAAGCCCGGCGAGCACGTCGACAACCTCCCCAACCGTCGTCGACAAGCCCGGCGCGCATGCCGACAACCTCCCAGCCCTTGCCGACGAGCCCGGCGACCATGTCGACATAGCCCCCAGCCCTTGCCGACAGCCCGGCGACCATGTCGACATAGCCCCCAGCCCTTGCCGACGAGCCCGGCGACCATGTCGACATAGCCCCCAGCCCTTGCCGACGAGCCCGCCGAGCCTGTCGACAACCTCCCAGCCCTTGCCGACGAGCCCGCCGAGCCTGTCGACGAACCCCCCGGTCGTTGCCGACGAGCCCGGCGAGCCCGTCGTTCAGCGCCCCCGCGCGCCGTCCTTGGCCGCCGCCGCGAGGTGCTCCTTCGCCTCCAGGAGCGCCGCGATCGCGAGCTCACGCTGGCCACGCGCCGCGAGCGCCCAGCCCTGTTCCCGCAGGATCGCTCCGAGCAGCGCCCGCGCGGAAAGCTCCTTGCCCGCCGCCGCGTCCCGCGCCGACCGCACCGCGAGATCCGGCCGCCCCGCCCGCGCGAGCGCCACCGCGAAGGCCGAATGCCCGCCCGGCGGCGCCGCCGCGGACCCCTGCAGGAGGACCTCGCAGAGCTTGACGCCCGCCGCCCGCGCGAGCGGATCGGCGCTGTCGAGCGCGGCGCGCGCGGCGGTCCACACAGGCGCAGGCACCCCCACGCCCCCCTTCGTGACGAGCTCGGCCGCCTCGTCGAGCGCCTCCGCCGCGTCCCCCGGCCGGCCCTGACCGAGCGCCACGAAGGCCGAGAGCCCGAGCGACGCGAGGCGCAGCAACGGCGACGCCGGCTCCGTGGAGCGCGACGGACGCGGGGCCTCGTCGACCTGGCCGCCGCCCGTGAGCGCGGCCCGCGCCCGACGAACCAGCCCGGCGATCTCGGGCGCGAGCTCGCCCGCCCGCGTGACCGCCTCCGCCTGCGCCTCCCCTCGCGACGCAGCGATCGCCTGCGCCGCGGCGAGCCGCGCGAGGGCGTTTTCCCGCGCCGCATCGTCGGGCACGTGGCCGAGCGTGGCCGCCACGCGATCGGCCTCCAGCGGCGTGAGCGCGTCCCCGAGCGCGTCGGCGTGCTCGGCCGCGAGGCGGATCGCGTGCCGGCCGAGCGACGTCGTCGGGTCGCGGCCGAGCTCCTCCAGGAGCGAGAGGCCCGAGGCCCGCACGAACCGGCTCGGCGCGCGCAGCCGGCCAAGCGCGATCACGAGCTTGTGCTCAGGCGGCGCGCCCGTGGGATCGGCGGACGCGGCGTCGGCGACCGCGAGCGCGGCCGTGCTCCGATCGCCGAGCAGCCGCTGGACGCGCCACGCGCGGGCCGCGATCGCGACGTCCGCCGCGCCTTTCTCCTCGTCGGCCCGCGTGGCGGCGTTGGCGAACACCACGAACGCCGCGTCCCCCTCCCCCATGAGCTCGAGGCAACGGCCGTACAGGTAGAGCGCGCGGGCCGTCGGCGCGCGCTCCGTCTCGGCCTGCGCGAGCGCGAGCGCCGCGCTCTTCCGCCCGACCCGCGCGAGCAGACGGCACAAATCGAGGATGGCCGGGAAGTGCGGGCCGCTGCCGGAGAGCGTGCTCCAGTAGGCCGCGATGTCCCCGATGTCCCGCTCGTCGCTCCCGAGGCGCACCACGCACCGGAGGGCGCCAAGCGCGGCGCGCGCGGCGAACGAGGGTTCGGCCGTGCGCACGAGCAGCCGCCGGTACGCCGGGAGCGCGACGAAGGGCCCGACGGAGGTTTCGAGCTTCTGCGCCGCGCTGAGGCCGATTTCGTCGACGAACTTCACGCGCCGAGGGCCCTTTGGATCACGCGCCTCCCCGCTCCGTGACGAGGCCGAGCGAGGGCAGGCGCTCGCGCGCCCCATCGATCCGCGAGGTCTCCGCGTTGATCGCTTCGAGCTTGCGCCGGAGCGCCGCCGCGTCGGTCGTGTCCGCCGTGAGGTTCGCGAGCGGCGCGAGGACCTTCTCCTGAAGCTGCACGACGAGTTTGTCGCGCTCGGCGACCTGGAGCGAGCCCACGTCGGAGGACGAGGGGACGAAGTCGACGAGGTGCCGCTCCACGCTCTGCGCGTAGTACCGCTCGCTCCGCAGCCTGCGCTCGAGGTAGGCCGGGTCGTCGAGGCGCATCTGCGCGAACTCCTCCTGCATCGCGGTCTCGTCGAGGGCCTGCACCTCGTTGAAGACGCGGCGCCAGGCCACGGCGTCGGAGGCCTCGTACGCCGCCATCGCGCGCGCCTCGAGCTCGGCGAGCCGCTTCTCCCACGCGGACCGATCCATGCCGTAGAGGTTGCCCGAGGCGCGGTAGACGCGGCGGCGCAGCTCGTTGAGCTCGGCCTCGAAGCGGGCCATGGGCGGCGAGAGCGTCTCGTTCGGGTCGCCGCGGTACCAGTCGACGAGCAAGCGCAGCTTTTCGCAGAGCGCCTGCAGTTTGTCCGGATCCGTCGCGACGACCTCGCGGATGCCGGCGACGAGCATGTCCGCCTCGGCCCGGTAGTGCGTCGCGGAAGTCCCCCAGAGCGACTTGCTCGTCGCCTCGGCCTCTTCGAGCAGCGCCTCCACGGCGCCCGCGGGATCAAAGCGCGGCGCGGCGGGCGGCTCGACCTGCGCCCAGAGCTCCTGCCCCGCCACGACCGCGCGCGCCTCCATCCGCATCGCGTCGTCGCACCGGAGCGTGAGATCCACGGGCGTGCCCACGGGCAGCTCGCGCGGGACCTGGAGCAGGAGCGCCTTGATCGGCATGCGGTTCTGCAAGAGCCGGAGCACCACGGCCCCGCTCTGATCCGCGGTGAAGAAGCGGCTCTTCACCTCCGCGGGCAAGCCCGCGCCGCGCGCGATGAGCACGCGCCGCTCGCGCCGGCCCGCGCGCACGACCTCGATGGAGAGGTCCTTGGCCACGACGGAAGGCCGCGAGAGCGCGCTCGCCCGCGGCCGGACGTCGCCGCGGTAGAGCGCAAACGGGAGCTCCGCGAGCACCTCGCGCTCGACCGAACGCAGGGCCACGCGCGACGCGTGCTCGGGCTCCTCGCCGAGCGGGACGTCGAGCCGCACGACGGCCCCCGCCGCGTCCGGGAGCGCCGCCTTCGCGACCTCCTCGGCGCCGCTCATCCCGCGCAGGACCGCGATCTCCGCCGCGCCCTCCGGCGCCTGCTCGACGCGCACGCCGAGCCGGATCTTCGAGCCCTGGCTGACGAGCGGCGTCGTGAACGAGACCATGATCTTCCGCTCGGGCTCGCCGATCCGCAGGCCCCCGAGCTGCGCCGCGTGGATGGCCGCGCCGAGCGCGACGCACGTGTCCACCTCGTCCTGGAGCGGCTTCTCGGAGCGGCTCTTCTTGCAGATCGCCTCGGTCACGCGGCGGACGACCATCGGCACGCGGGTCGAGCCGCCGACGAGCACGACGTGATCGATCTGCCCGAGATCCACCGACGAGGTCTCCGCGCTCCGCGCGAGGGCCCGCTCGCAGCAAGTGATCGTGGTCTCGACGAGATCCCCGATCGCCTTCTCGTAGTCGGCGCGCCCGATGTCGCCCTCGAACGAGACGTTCTCGCCGCTCTTGTCCTGCATGAAGTCTTGCTTGGAGACGCTGACGACCTCGGAGGTCGAGAGCGACTCCTTGATCTCCTGCGCGAGGTGGACGAGGCGGCCGAAGCGCTGCCGATCCTCTTCGTCGCCGCGGACGTCGAGATCGAGGGCGTAGCCGCGCGCGACGAGGATGCCGCGGAGCTTCTCGGCGAAGCGCCGATCGAGGTCGTCGCCGCCGAGGTAGTTGTCGCCGTCGATCGCGAGCACCTGGTACTCGCCGCCGAGGCAACGCAGGATCGAGACGTCGAACGTGCCGCCGCCGAGGTCGTAGACGAGGAAGTTGCCGTCGCCGAGGCGGCTCTTCCAGGTGTGGTAGATGGCCGCGGCCGTGGGCTCCTGGAGGATGCCGATGACGTCGAGCCCCGCCATCTCGCCGGCCTTGCGCGTGGCCTCGACCTGCGGGGCGTCGAAGTAGGCGGGCACCGTGATCACGGCCCGATCGACGCGCACCTCGATGCCCTCGGACGCCTGTTTGCCGAGGTGCTCGCTCATGCGCGCGCGGAGCTCGGCGAGGATCTTGGCGCTCACGTCCTCGGGCGCGAGCGCGTGCGGGCCGACGTCGACCTTCGCATTTTGCCCCATCTTGCGCTTGATGGACTCGACGGGCGGAGGCGTCTTGCCGCGGCGCTGGCGCGCGGCGTAGCCGACGAGGAACGCCTCGCCCTTGGGATCCCAAGCGACCGCGGAGGGGACGGTGCGCCGGCCGAAGCGGTCGGCGTAGATGTGCAGATCGCGCTCGGACGGGTCGAGCATGGCGATCTCCGAGTTGGTCGTGCCGAGATCGATTCCAACGGGACGGTCGACGAACATGGTCTATCGCTTCCTCTCGGGAGACGTGGGGGCTGCTTCTGCGGCAAGCACGGGATCTTCATCGAGCGAGAGCACGCTTCGCGGCCCCCGCTCGGCCCCGCGGGAAAGGAACGTCGCGAGCGTGAGCGCCACCGAAGGGCGCGGCGCGAGATCGGCGAGCCCGACGGGTTCGGCCGCGGGGGATTTGCGCATCTTCGGCGGCGCCTGCGCCGGGCCCGAACGATCGAGCGCGGGGTGGCGCGGGCGGGCGCCGATCGCGGCGCGCAGGCGGCGCAGCGGGTGCAAGGTGAGCTCTTCCCAGGCGGCGCGGATGGACGCGCGCTCGCTCTCGCCCGCGTCCTCGGCAAGCTCGCGCAGCCGCTCCGTGATGGCGCGCGGGCCCTCTTTGGGATCGAGGTCGAAGCGCTCGAAAGGGTTTTCGGGTTGATCGCTCATGACGAGATCCCGAGGAGCTTTTTGGCCTCGCCGAGGCGCTTCTTGGCCTCCGAGAGCCGCGTGGCCCCGGGGTAGAGCTGCTCGGCGCGGTCGATGAGGGCCACGGCCTTGTCGTGATCGTGGCGCGTGGGCGCGCGTGCGCCGGGCAGGAGGCGGAGCGCCTGCTCGCAGAGCGTGTTCGCCTTCATGAGCCGCGCGTTCCGGTGCGTCGGGCAGATCGCGATGGCCCGATCGAGCAGCTCCAGCGTCTCGCGCTCGGTGCGCACGACGTCCGAGCGGAACACGAGCATCTGCGCCGCGCGGGCCGCATACGCGAGCTTCGACGGATCGTCCTCGATACGCTGTGCGAGCGAGTCGACGAGCGGCGCGAGGGGGCTGATGAGCTCCCGGAGCGCGTCCCAGCGGCTCGCACGGTAATGGGCCCAGGCGAGCGGCGTGGCCTGCTCGATCGCGGCGTGCTCGACGCTCTCGTCCTCGCCGGACCAGCGCCACACCGCGACGAACCGCCCGAGCATCGCCGCGCCCTCCGCGGCGCTCGGCTCGCCCTTCGTGGTGACCTCGGCGAACACGGCGAGGACGGGCGCGAGCGCCTCTTCGACGGCGACCGCGACGAGCGACGAGGCCCGGCGCGCCGCCCGCTCCGCGAGGGCCTCGGGGGCACGGGCGATCCGCGCGGCTTCCTGGACGCGTCCGAGTGCGACGAGCGCGCGTTGTGCGGAGATCGTGAGATCCCGCGCGCCGGTGCGCGCACGCTCGCCGAGGTCGTCGATGCACCAGAGCGGAGCGTCCGCGAGGGCGCGATCGAGGTCCTGCCGCGCGAGCGCGCTGCCCGTGACGGCCTCGCCGAGGTCGCGGAGGTAGGTCTCCTCGCGGCCGAGGGCGAGCCAGGCGGTGATCGATCGGACGAACGCGTTGGAGGAGGTCGCCGGGAGGTCCGCGAGGGAGGCGTGGTGGAGGGCGAGGTGGTGGAGGAGCTCCGGGGGCGGATCGATCTGGCGCGCGGGTTCGAGGTGGTCGAGGAGGGCCTGGGGGTTGTCGGCGCGCGCGGCGTTGACGGCGTCGCTCCCGCCGGGCAAACGCCGCAGGACGGCGCAGAGGCCGGCGCCGCGGGCCGGGGGGCGGGCGTCGGGTCCGGCCTGGGCGCGGAAGAGGCGCTCGAAGGCGATCTCGTCCGTGAGCCGCGCGAGCAGCGCTTCGTCCTCGTCTCGCCACACGGGAGGCATCATCCGCGGGAGGGGCGGATGCGGTCAAGACGGGCGGGGGCGGGCGCGGGAGCGGGAGCGATGTTCAGGGGTCGAGCTTCCCGACGAACACGTCCGCCCCTGCGTGGGTGGCATCGAGGTCGCCGGAGCCGAAATCGATATCTCCGTAGACCGTCCCTGCCATGTAGATGTGCCCCGACGGGGCCGCGACGAGCCCATTCGCGGAGAGGCTGATGGCATTGCCTTCGCCGAACCGCCGGCTCCACAAGGGTTCGCCGTCGGGCGAGAACTTGGCGACGAAGATGTCCGACGAGAGCGACGAGGAGGCCTGGAGCACGCCCGCGCCGAAATCCACGGTCCCTCCGAAGCTCCCTCCGATGATCACGCTCCCGCTCGGGTCCGTGGTGATGGTGTAGGCGACCTGGTATTGACCATTCCCGAAGGACTTGCCCCAAAGGTACTTCCCGTTCGGATCGAGCTTGACCAAAAAAACGTCGCCTGCCCCCTCGGGGGACTTGGACGTGACCGGTCCGCCGCCGAAATCCCAGGTGCCGCTGAAGATGCCCGTCAGATAGACGTTGCCCGCGGCGTCCGGCTCGATCGTGAGAGAGGAAGCGTAGAGAATGCTGCTCCCGCCGAAGCTCTTGCTCCAGAGGTGCTCGCCGGAGGGGCCGAGCTTCACCACGAAAACGTTGTCTTGTCCCACGCTCGTCAGCGTCTCGCCCCCGAAGTTCACCGAATCGTACATGTACCCCGAGAGGAAGATGTTTCCTTGCGGATCGAATCGGGTGGCGTTCACCAGCACCGGCGGCAGGGTCTTGCTGAAGACGTGGTTCCCCGCCGCGTCGAAGCGCCCGAGGAACGTGACGCCGTCGGCATCCACCAGAGGTCCGCCGCCGAGGTCCAGGGAGTTCGCGCTCGTTCCGCCCCCGAGGAGCAGATCCCCCGCCGCATTCGACCCCATCGCTTTGATGAACAGCGAAGCGGTGGAGGAGGCGATGATCTGCTTCCGGAACACGATATCGCCGGCCTGATCGAGCGAAAAGAAGAGCGCGTCCTGGCCGCTGACCGAGGTGAACGTCTCCCCGGCGAGCGTGACGAGGCCTGACAAACGCCCGACGCCCGAGGTCCGACCTGCCCCATGGGTGACGAAAAAGTCCCAGCCGTCTCCTCCATGGAGGACCTCCGCGCCGAGGGGATCACCCTCCGCGCCGAGCTCGAGCACGCAGGCCCCGTGCCCGGAGGCCGATTCGACGACGCCCACGGGGCCGCCGACGTCGAGGGCGCCGCCAAGGTCGATGCCGAGGACGATCCCGCCGGCGTCCGTGGCCGCCGCGCTTCGCACGAATTCGTCCTCGGGGCTCGCGAAGCGCTTCGCCCACGAGGTCTCTCCGGTGCAGACGGCGGACGTGCCGTCACAATTTTCGTCCCCCGGCGTGGAGCACGCCTCCAAGGCCGGCAGGATCTCCCCCGTACACGGGCCGAAGCCGCTCCCGTCGCCCGCGCACGTGCGGAGGCCCGCGCGGCATGCGCCCACGCCCTCGGTGCCTTCCGGGCCGCTATAACAGACCTCCTGCGCGTGCGGCTCGCAGACATCGGCCAGCTCGACGTACGAGCCGCAGCCGGGCATCGCGGAGGTGAGCATTGCGAGGAAGAGCAGACGGAGCACGCCCGGCACGCGGTTCACCATGACCGCATGATAGCCCTGGCCGCGCGTAAAGAAAATCACGTAGGATGGGCGAATGCGGAAACGAATCGGGGGTCGGGTCGTCGGTTGGGGGGCCTCGGCGATGGTCATGGTTTGCGCCGCGGCCGGTTGTGGCGAGGGGCGGAACGTCGCATTCGAGAACGAGCCCGAGGTCGCCCGCGCCGTCCAGCCGCTGCTGCTCATGGCCGTCGAGCAGGCGAAGCTTTTCCCGAGCAAGCCCCACCCGACCGGGCGTTTTGGTCTCTCCACGGCGATCGACGGGGACACGGCGGCCGTGGGCATGCAGCGGTCCGCCAGTCCGAATGGCAATGTCGGGGCCGTCTATCTGTTCGAGCGCAGCGGCGCCACCTGGGGCGAGGTGGCCGAGCTCAAAGCGCCCGGCACGGTCGTCTACGACGAATTCGGGGATGCGGTGGCCCTCGAGGGGGATCGGCTCGCCGTGGGCACACCCTACATCGACGCCGATCTCCCGGGCGCCGTCTTCTCGTACACGCGGCAGGGGGGCGCATGGTCCTTGGAGGGGAAGGCCGTGGCGACGGACGGGCTCGGGTCCCGCAAGTTCGGGTGGAACGTCGTGCTCTCGGGGAATCGGCTCGCCGTCATGGATCCGGACAGCGGCGACGTCGGCGCGGCCTACGTCTTCGTCTTTCAGGGGGGCACCTGGACGCAGGAGGCCCGGCTCGTCCCGAGCGGGCTCGGCGGCGAGGACCATGTGTCTGCCATCGGGTTGTCGGGGGATACGCTCGTCGTCGCGCACGGGTCCGGGGCGCGCGCCTTCACGCGTGTAGGGAGCACGTGGAGCGAGGACGCGGAGATCCCGACGGACATCCACCTCCGGGCGGTGGCGCTGGAAGGGGACACCCTGGCGCTCGGAGGTCAAGACGGGTGCCGGATCTTCTCGCGGGTCGGCGGCGACTGGATCCAGGTGGCTGATCCCTGGCCTCCCATGCACCTCGGCCCAGACACGTTCGGCGAGACGCTGGCGCTCGAGGGCGACCGGCTCCTCGTGGGATCGACCTTCAGCGGCCTCCAGGAGGGGGGGTTTCCCCTGTTCCGTGCCCATACCTTCCGCCGCTCGGCGGGCGTGTGGGAGCTCGAATCCATGGTCCTCCCGAAGGAGCAGTCCAAGGATTGGCAAGGGGCGTTCGGCGCCTCCGTTTCGCTTTCGGGCGACACGCTGCTCATCGGCGCGCCGGATGAAACGACCCCCGAGAACGAGGGCGCGGCTTACATCTTCACGCTTGTGCCGGGGCTCGAGAAGGGCACCCCCTGCGACAAACCCACGGTTTGCGCCAGTGGCTTCTGCACGGATGGCGTCTGCTGCGACACCTTGTGCGAGGGCACGTGCGTGGCGTGCGTCGGGGCCTCGAAGGGCGACGGCATCGACGGCGTCTGCGGGCCCATCGCGGCGGGGACCGATCCCGATGCGGAGTGCGCGGAGCAGGCGCCCAAGACCTGCGGAACGACGGGCATGTGCAATGGCGCCGGGGCGTGCGAGGGGCCTCCGGCAGGCGCCACGTGCGACGACGGCAATGCGTGTACCGAGGGCGACGTCTGCGTGGGAGGGGAATGCGCTGGCGAGCCGCTCTCGTGCGCCGCGCCGGACGCATGTCACCTGCCGGGGCAATGCAATACATCGACGGGGGTGTGCGAATATGCCTTGATCAACCCCAGGGATCCGGAATGCGCGGTCGTCCCGGAGGCGTCCTGCGGGTGCGGGGTTCCAGGGAGCGGTTCGGGGATGGGCGAGCTCTCCGGACTCATGGTGCTCGCGCTCGCCGCGACGGCGGCACGGCGTGCGCGACCGAGCAGACAGGCGTCTCAGCGCGGCACGAGCCAGGCGTCGAACGGCTCGTAGTACGCGCCGCCGGGGACCTCGCTGTCGGCGCGGTAGAGATCGAAGTCCACGGGCAGCTCCGGGTGGTCGGGGCTCGAAAAGCCGCGGATCTCCCAGACCGAATGCTTGTTCGGGGCCTTTCCGAAATCGAAGGGCTTCATGCCCGCCGGAAAGGAGATGTTCTCGAAGCGCAGCCAGTCCCGGATGCAGTCGGGATCGTTCGGGTCCTCGTCCTTGGCCGCATCGGGGCAGGTCTCCTGGAACGTGCGGCCGATACCGACCGGGCGTGTTCCCGTGAAGGTCAAGTCCCGGAAGGTCGCCGGGATCGTCTGCACGAAGACGTAGGACAGGATGGTGATGCTCTCGAGCGTGACGTCGACCATGCGCGGGCGATCGTTCATCGGGATGGCTTTGATCGCGATGCTGTCGAACCCGTTGTCGACGATCGTGACGTCGTCGAACTCGAACTGATTGCCATAAGCGCCCCAGTGGATGCCGTACCCTGCGTTCGACCAGAACGCGTTGTCCTTGTACGGGGCCTGGAGGCGTTCGTCGTCGTTGTGCCACACCATCGCGCCGTGTGCGCCGCTGTTATGCGTCACGTTGCGCGTGAAGGTGAAGTCCTCCGGGCGCCCCGATCCCCCCTCGACCCAGCCGAACCCGGCGACGTCCGACCCTCCGCTGTCCCAGCCGATCCCGACGGCGACGCAATCGCGGGCGCCCGATCCCTCGCCGCCGCTGTGCTCGAACCCGGCCAGGCGATGATCGATGCGCAGGCAATCCCCTTCCGCGGAGCGCTTCGACGCGCCCACCTTCGCCGCGAGGACATGATCGAAAACAATGCCGCGGGGCGCGCTCTCCGCCCGGTCCTCGCAGCGCGTGCCGCAGCCGTTCGTGTCGTAGAACATCGAAAACCCGGGGCCATACGTGTCGTACCCGGCGACGTCCGAGACCTCGATGCCGTGGGACTTCTCGATCACGACGAAGCTCCGCTGCCCGCCCCAGATCGCCGCGTGGCGCACGAACGACGGATCGGACGCTTCCTTCTGCGCGCCGAAATAAAGGGCCGCCCGGCGCGGGGGCCCGCCGCAGGTCTCAGGCCCGAGCCACCGGAGCTCGACGCTGTCGAGCTGCGCGATCCCCTGCCCGAGGACCAGGATGTGCGCGTGGTTCGTATCGTCGGCCGAACGGATAACGACGTTTCGGGTCAGGTTCGCGGCCTCTCCCCGCCGCATGCAATCGGTGCAGCCGTCGTGCGTGTAGCTCGGTGCGGCTTCGAGGGTGACCGTGTTGCCGTCCACGGCCGCAATCTTCGCCTCGTCGAACTGGCTCACCCAGGTCTCGCCCGCGCTGCGCGGCGCCGTCGGCGTGAGCGTGATGCGGTCCCCCACCTGCCACCCCGACGCGTCGTCGATTGTGAAGGTCATGTCCGCGGGCCCTGCCCCGTCGGTCAGCCGCCCCCAGGCGCGTTTCTCCTGCCCCGCGGCCAGCAAGCGCCCGCTCCCCGAAACCCATAACCCGATGTCGCCGTCGACGATTTCGATCGGGGTCTCGACCGAGGTCCACCCCTCATCCCCCGCCTCGACGGACGGGGTGCCCCGGTAGTTCTCGTCTTTCATGCCGGTGAAGATGATCCCGGCGGTCACGCCGGCCGGGATCCGCCCCTCCGGTGTCCCGTAATCGACGGTCCCCGCGACGACGAGGTTGCCGTGCATCGTGAGAGTCGCCGAGACCTCGCGCGAGGCGGAAAGCGTCCCGCCGGCCTTGATGTGGAGCGTGCGCGCTTCGGCCGCGCAATCGACGACGACCGTCCTCCCGTCGGGGATGACGAGATCGGTCGTGGCGTCCGGGGTCACGCCGCCCCACACCTTCGGGTCACAGAAGGAGCACGTGTCCCCTTCACATGTCGCCGCAATGCCCGGCGGATCCTGCTTGATGGCGCCGGTGTCGCCTCCACAGGCGACGAGGGCGAGCGGCAGGACGAACAGCGCAGCGCAAAACCCTGGCAAAGCGAGACGGCGTCCCCTCATGGCGAGTCCTCCTGGCAGGCGGTGAGATCCGGCGCGATCTCGGCCGGCGCGGCGGCCCGCAGCCCCTTCCGCTGCGCGGCCGAGAGCCCCCCGCAGACGCTCTGCCAGGCGTTTGCAAGGAGCGTGTGATGATTGGGCGCAAGCGTGCCGCCCTCGGCGAGAAACGTGGCCTCACGCCGAAAGAAACGGCGGAGGAGCGCCTCGCACGTCGCCGCGTCCACGTGGCGGAGGGGCACGGCGAGCAGGCGCACCGGCCCCTGCGCAGTGCCGAAGTCGTCCGCGAGGGCCCCGCGGGACTCTTCCCAGCTCCCGAGGAGGTGGAAAAAGGTCAGGGCGGACGGCCCTTGCCCGGCGTCCTCCGCGGCCAGGAGGACGTCGCGCCAGTTGAGTGGCCTTTCGCCATTCGAGACCCCTCGCCCCGGATGGACCGCGATCTGCGCGACCCACCACGAGAGCGCCTGCGCCATTGCATGCGGCACCGCTTCGGCGAACCCGGCCTCGAAGAAGGCAAAGCCCACCTCGTAGGGGAAGGCCGGGCCGCCGTCGGGGAAGCCGTGGTCCGGGCCCTCGTAGCCGCCATGCGCGCGCTGCCACGCCCACAGCTTCACCGCGGCGTAACGGAGAAGCTCGATGCGGCCTTGATGATCCCCCTCCTCGACGAGGAGCTCCTTGCCGATCTGGATCGCCGCCGATTGAAAGGCGAGCGCGTCGGCGAGGGTCCCTGGATCGGCGAGCGTGGCCTCGGTGCTGGCGAGGAGCCCGCCTGCACGCGTGAACCAATCAGGATCGATCCTGCGCGGCAGCCAGCGTAGCCACGTCGGCGCCTGGACGGGGCTCGGGAGCTGCGAGGTATCGAGCGAGGCGAGCGCATCCCAGGCGGGCTCGGCGGGGAGGCCGTCCGGGAAGAGGGCCACGCCGAGCGCTGCGTCGTCGGCGAGGACCGCGTCGATCCCGGCCCCCGCTTCGCCGAGCATGCCGGGCCCAGGCTGAAACGGCGGATCATGGACCCGCCCCGCGGGGGCGACCGGCAGGGAGCGGATGTAACTCGCAATGGCAGCCGCCTCCGCGGGGGAAAACAGGTGGTGCTGCGCGCGCGCCTCGATGCTGTGGTTCGAGAAGGCGAAGACGGCGAGGTCCGCGCCGTCGTCGGCGTGGCAGCGGGCGCAGGTCGGGCCGCCGTCGCGGGAGAGGGTCGTGAAGAAGGCGCGCCCTTGCTCCACCGCCGCGGGATCGGCGAGGGGGGCGGTCCACGTGGCCGGGTCCTCCCACGGGAGGTCGAGCTCGACCCGGCTCGCCGCGTCGTCGGGCGCGTGGATCGAGAGGCCGAGGACGCGGAAGCCCGAGACGTCGGGCACCTGCCGGGCATACCGGAAGGCAATCCGGTTTTCGCCCGCCTTCACCACGCCGGCGTCGAGCGGGATCATGCCGCGCCCCATACCGCCGAAGGGGCGGCGAATCCCCAGGCCCGACGCGCCAAGGTCGATCGGCGCGCCGCCGTTCACCACGACCCACGCCGCCTCCCCCGCCACGACGTTGTCCGCTGCGACGTCGAGCGAGAGGGCCGGGCGCGCCGAAAGTGCGGCCGGTACGTCGAGGGTGACCGTGACCTCGGTCCCCGGCGGGCCGAGGATTTCAAGCGGGAATGCACGCGGTCCGGCCACGGGAGCCCCTGCGGAAGAGGGCTCGCTGCACCCGGCGCTCGCCATTGCGAGCCCTCCGATCAGCGCGGTGTGAAGGCTGATCCTGGAGATCGAATGCATTCAGACATCTAACGCGCGGTTCGCCGGGGAGTCAATCGGCATTCGTCCGCGAATCGAGCTTCAACGTGCTCGCGTGGATGCAATAAAACTTCAGTCTACCGAGAATGAAGCGCCCCCGTGGAAAAACTTCCGGGCCATCGAACGTCGGCCGGCAGCTCCACGCACTCCTTGATCGACGGCGGCGCCCCCGGACGGCCCTCCGGCGCCGTCGTCTCGGCTGCATACGCCCTGCAGAGCACATGTTGCTCCTTCCAGACCAGCCCACACGAGGGCCTGTGCTCGCCCGCGCCGGTCGCGGGGGCGGGGTCGCCGCAACGGTACCGCGCGATAGATCGATCGCCATAGGAATCGAGGCGCACGTCCTCGTAATAACGAATCTCGCACCCCGCCTTGTCGGCCCCCGGGGCGACGACCGCGGACCAGAAAAACGGCCCGCTATCGACGCCGTCGTACGAGCCATCCACGCGCGCGGGGCGGCAGGCGCGGAACGCACGGGCGAGGCAGCGCCGGGGCTCGCTGTCGTGCTGGAGGAGATCGTCGTACGATCTCGCGACCTCCCCGCAGTCGAGCACCGGCGACGCCCCCGCCCCGCCGAGATCCTCGGCCACGGTTTGCCGAAACGAGCGCAACACCTGTTCCCGTCGCGACGGGGCCTGCCCCGCGCACGAGGTCGCCAGCGCGAGCGCCACGCCGGTGCCGACGAGCAGGGTTGTCCTGCGAGGTCCGGGTGCCATGGGGGAGGATCCTCCGCGCAAGGGGTGGATGCGGTCAAGACGGGCGGAAGCGGGAGCGGGAGCGGGAGCGGAAGCGGGAGCGGGAGCGGGAGCGGGAGCGGGAGCGGGAGCGGGAGCGGGAGCGGAAGCGGTGTGTGTACCGCTGTGGAAGGACCCAATGCGGGCGCGTGGGAGGAGGCGCGCTTATCGGTCTGCCGGCTCGAACCCGAGCCAGGCGGCGGTGGCGGAATCGATGCGGCTCTTGCGCACGGGGGGAATGTAGAGCGTCGAGGCTGGCGTGACCCTGGCTTCCGCGAGCTTGCCGAGGCGCAGCCGCTCGATACGCGGCGCGCAGCCAATGTAGATCGCCGCCTCATAGATCGTCACGGCGTGGTCGGCAGGGTATTCCTCGCAGAGCCGCGCCACGAGGAAGGGGAGTCTGTGGTTGCTCGCGCCTTCGCGACGGTACGTGTTGTCTCCGAACGACCCGATCTGCCAGAGCACGAGCGCCGTTGTGGGATCGATGCGCTTTCGATGAAGCACGAAATGCGTCGCCTCGTAGCTCTGCATGCCCTGGTGACCAGGATCGATGCCGAGGTCGGCGAACAGGCAATCCTCCGCCGAGATCGCTGGCAGCATGGTCGCCGGATACCCCTCGTCACGCGCGCGCTCGATGGCCAGGTGCCCCGGATAAGCGAACACGCCCGGATGCCCGTAGAGCACCACGCACGTCCGATGGCCCCCCCTCACCGCGTCAAGGATGCGGTCCACCATCGCGTGATACGTCTCTCCACGCGGCTTGCCCTCCCCGTAGAGCGCCGTGAGCGACTCGGCCGACGGCGATAGCTCCTTGATCACACGCTCGGCGACGAGATCCGCGACCACGTAGAGAACCTTGTCCGATGCCTTGATCCAGGCGATCGCATTTCCCGTGAGATGCTCGGTCGTCCTGATTCCGGTCCCCACGACGACGAGCGAGCCATTCCCTTCGAGCATCCATTCCTCCATCCCTCGCCCCGACGCCGAGGCACGCATGATCATCCGATGAGAGCCGGCGACAGCACCCGGGCTAGTCCTGGCAGCCGAGCGCCGTCGCGCGTTGCGCCGCGGCCTTCGCGGTCGTCGACTCGTCCGCCTGGCCCCACCGCCGCAGGACCACCTTGTACGCCGCGCACGCCTCCGCCTTCTCCTTGAGCCTCTCGCGCACGACGCCGAGACGGTACGTCGCAAGGGTGTGCCTCAGCGGATCGTCGAGCGCCGTGCACGAGCGCGCCGCCGACTCGAGGCGAGGCAGCGCCTCATCGTACCGACCCGCGAGGAACGCGACCTCCCCGAGCACCGCCGTGACCATCGCGACGTCTGCCTGCGGATAATGCAGGTGCGGGCGCTTCAGCACGCTGCCCGCGAGCGCATCACGGCCCTGCTGCGGGGTGCTCGCGGTCGCGGCCGTTCCCAAAAGCCAGAGCACGCTCGGATCCGCATCCTTGCCCTGCCACTCACGCTCCCACCCCGCGCGAGCCGCCTCGTACGCCGCCGCGTCCAGCCGTCCCGCCCGATGTTTGGCCTTCAAGAGCAATGCCTGCGCATCGTCCCAAGGCCTCCACTTCAAAGGACGACCCCACGCAGCTCGCTGCGAGAGGAACAGCTCGGCCACCTCCCCCGCCTTCCGGTCCTGCCCCATCTCCCAATAAAGCCGCACCAGCGCGAGCGCCGGCACGGCGTGTTTCTCCTCCTGCGATTCGCCGATGATCTCCCGTTCGAAATCCTTCGCGAGCCGCTCGGCCTCGTCGAAATGGCCGGAGAGGATCGCGAGGTTGATCCGGAGCTTCACCGCCGCCTCCGGCATGCCCGCCTCGCGGAACCGCCGGACCGCCTGATCCACCGCCGCGCCCACCGCGCTGAGCGGCTGGCCCGAAGCCTCCAGGGCCACCGCCAGCTCCTGGTACGCGAACGGCGACGCCTGCTCTTTCGTGATCCACCGGCGCGCGTCCGGCTCGAGGCGGCTGCACCGGCCCATGATCCTCTGGAAGCGCAGCCGCTCGATGACGCAGTCCGTCGCCAAGGGCGCCAGCTCCACGCAACGATCGAGCGCATCGATCGCCTCGGGAATGCGCTCGTCGCGGAAGAGCACCAGCGCGCGCGCTTGCCAGCAGTCCGCATACCGCTGATCCAGCTCGAGGCAGCGATCCACGAGCGCGAGCGTGTGCTCGGGCGAGGCATCCGGCTGCACCGCGTGGAGCAACAAGACAAGCTCCGCGTCGCCAGGGAAGCGCCGCGTGGCCGCTTCGAGACGGGCGGTCGTCGCGGCCTGATCGGGCGGATCGCGCTGGATCAGCGGCTCGAACGCGTCGAGCAGCACCTGGTCCCGCGCCGGCATCGTCGCGCGCAGCTCCACCGCGCGCTGGAACTCCGCGCGCGTGCTCGTCGTCTTGCCACGAAACCGATCGATCACCGCGAGCCGCAGATGAGCCGCCCCGAGCGTCGGGTCGAGCTTGGCCGCCCTCTCGAAGGCGTCGTACGCGAGCCCCCAGGAGGCGTCGCGGATGCTCTGCAATCCCTGGCGATAGGCCGCGAGCGCCTCGGGGCTCGCGCTCGAAGGCAGCTCGAGCTCGGTGACCGCGGTGGGCGTCGTGGACGGCGCCGCCGCCGCCGCTGCCTCCGCCACCGGCTGCTCCGCCGACCTGCGGCGCAGCCGCGACACGATGCCCGTGGAGAGGACGACCAAGCCGGTGATCGCAAGCGTCACCGCCGCCACGAGCTGCCACCGACCCTGCACCGACGCCCGAAGCGCGGGCCCGACCGCCACGGCCGTCGGCGACTCCACCGTGTTCGCCAGCGGCGGGCGCTCGGGTTGTACCGGCGCCGGTCTCTCGATCCGCACCGAGGGCGGCTCGAAGGGCTTCGCGCGCTTGCCCGTGACCGGCGAGGGCGACCGAATCGTGTTCATCGGCGCGCTGCCCGCCTCGGGCCTCGGCGTGGCGGAGCGAGACGTCGAGGCCACGAGCGGGCGAGGCGCCTCGAGCGTCTCCGGTTCGTGTCCGACCGCGGGCACGCCCGCGCGCGTCGCCGAGGGCGCGCTCAGGTCCTCATCGGCATCCGCGTCGACGATGCGCACGACGTCGGGGATGGCGAGAAACTCGCCCGTCACGAACGGTACGAGCGTCTCGATGACGTGGTCCATCGACGGGAAGCGATCGGCGGGGCGCTTCGACACCGTGCGGCGCAGGGTCCGCTCGACCGTGGCCGGCACGATGCCGTCGAGCGACGGCGGGTCGTCGGCGAGGATCGCGGACAAGAGCCGCACCCCATCGAGGCCCGGGCCGAAGGGGACCTCGCCCGTGAGCAGCTCATACGCGAGCACGCCCCAGCCGAACTGGTCGATGCGCTCGTCGACCGCGTCGCCGCGGAGCTGCTCGGGCGCCATGTACGCGGGCGTTCCCACCATCATCCCCTCGCCGGTGAGCGTGTCGCTCTTGGGGTTCGAGGGCGGATCGAGATCGTCCTCGCCCGGCGTGGACCCGCGCGTCGAGAGCCCAACGCGCATCCTGCGCGCGATGCCGAAGTCGAGCACCTTGATCGCGCCGTCGTCGCGAAGCATCACGTTCTCGGGCTTGATGTCACGGTGGACGATGCCCTCGCGATGCGCCGCCGAGAGGGCCCGCGCGACGTCGACGAGCCAGCCGAGCCGGCGTGAAGAGGTCGTGCGGGCCGCGATGAGCTGGCGGAGCGAGACACCGTCGACGAACTCCATCGCAAGGTACGGCGCGCCGGAAAGCTCGCCGATGTCGTAGATGGCGACCGTGTTCGGATGGCTCAACGCAGCGGCGGCGCGCGCTTCGCGGAGCATGCGGCCCTCAGCGCGCTGCCAGGCCTCCGGCTCCGCAGCGCCCTGCTTGCGCAAGAGCTTGAGAGCGACGCGGCGCTCGAGCCGCGTGTCGCGCGCCTGATACACCTCGCCCATCCCCCCCTCGCCGAGGGGGGCTTCGATGACGTAGCGATCAACCGTATCGCCTGGGCGCAGGCGCATGGCGTCATGGTATCGCGGACTCGTGACGATTCGCGAGGATCCGCTCTCGATTGTTCCTGGGCAACCTTGTGGGCAACCTTGGGAGACGCGCGACGTGCGATGTGAGGCACGTACGCCAACTCTTCATGACCCCCCTCGCCGCTCGGTCAAGGAGGGTCAGGAAAACTGGCGGCTGTCCGGGGAGCGGACCGATATCGGCGCGCGTACGGATGCGGGCCCGGTATCCGGAGAGCGTGACGACAGCGGGCCGCGTACGGAGTCCGGAGAGCGCGTGGACAACGGGCCGCGCACGGACAAGGGGTTGGGGGGGTCGGAGGTTCGGCTCGACAAGGGCGCACGGGTCGACAGGGGCGCGCGGGTCGACAGGGGCGCGCGGGTCGACAGGGGCGCGCGGGTCGACAAGGGGCCAGCGTCGGAGGCGCGTGCCGCCATCGTGGGGCAGCCGAGCAGGTACGGGCACGACCACGGCGAATGCATTGAGGCAGCATCCGGGTTGTCGGCCCGAAGGCGCTCGAAGATCGCTTGCGGTTGCCCCGAGTGTACGGCCTCTCGATCGACATCCGAGACGCCCGCGATGCGCATGGTCTCGTCAGGATTGAGGTAAAACCTCGCCAACAAGGAGTGGTCGAGGGCCATGTCCGCAAAAAACGCGAGGAGGGACTGTGTCATCTGTTCGCTCCCTACTAACTACGATCTCGTAGGTGGTGCTGGCGGCGGAGCGTGGCGTACGCGAAGCGCGTAGAGAATACCTGCCAGCAGCCCGAGGATACGGGTCTCTCCGGGCCGTCGCAAGCCCGGGAGAACGACGTCGCGCTTTCTTTTCGCGCGGTTGTTCTCAGGGCGCGCCCGTTTGCGTCAGAGCGCTGTCGGATCTGCGTGCTTCTATCCGCGAGCGCAGGACGTTTCCCGCTTGGCAGGACGCATCCCTCGGGGGGCTCGCGTGGGAATCGAGCTTGTCATCGAATTTTCTTGCGCTGCGAGGGTATGCGTGCTGCAGGGTCGGAGGCCGCGTGAGGCGCCCGGGGAGGAGACGCGCGGCGCGCTGGCTTGACGCTATCCACGAACGGGGACGTCACCTCGGGCGCGGGGGTGGGGGCGGGAGCGGGAGCGGGAGCGGGAGCGGGAGCGGGAGCGGGAGCGGAAGCGGAAGCGGGAGCGGGAGCGGGAGCGGGAGCGGGAGCGGGAGCGCTGGCGGGAGCGCTGGCGGGAGCGGGTTCAGGAGATCCCGCTCGGGGACGGCCAGCCTACCGTCGTGCTCGGCCTCTTCAAGGCCAATCCG
>NZ_JARZHI010000107.1:0-24684 GCF_029946465.1 Polyangium sorediatum | reverse complement strand
GGAACCCTGAACAGCCAGAGCGTCGCTTCGCTCCGATCACGATGGCGCGAAACGGGTGGTCACGATGGCGCGAAACAGGTGGTCACGATGGCGCGTAACGAGCGGTCACGATGGGCGGGATGCGCAGCGAGACGAGCAGGCGGTTGACGTCGACGCCGATGTTGCACGCGTAGTTCGGATCGAACGCGTGCTCGGCGTCGATGAACGCGGCGATGCCCTTCGCCTTCTGCGCCTCGTAGAGCGCGTGCAGGGTGAGCGTGGTCTTGCCCGAGGACTCGGGCCCGTAGATCTCGACGATCCTGCCGCGCGGGTAGCCTCCGATCCCGAGCGCGGCGTCGAGCGCGAGCGAGCCCGTGGGCAAGACGCGCACACCACGATCGGGATTGTCGTCTCCGAGGCTCATGATGGCCCCCTTGCCGTACTGTTTCTCGATGGCCTGCAGGGCACCGCGGAGAGCGCCGTTGTTCTGTTGCATGATGGTTGGTCCACAAAGAAGCGCGCCCTCCCGAGCAGGCGCGCGTTACTTGGCCTCGGGAGCCGCTCGCGGCGGCACGTCCGAGCTCGGGAGATGGGTCAGCCGCGCCCGAAGACAGGAGCGAGGAGAACGGCCTCGGCCACATGCGGCGCGCGGATGACCTCGCTCCTGTCTAAATCAGCGATCGTTCGGGCCACGCGGAGCACCTTGGCCCGGAGGCTGGCCGACAGCCCGAGACGCTCGATTGACTGCTCCAGGGCCCGCTTGCCCTGCGCATCAGGTGCGGCGATGCGCTCGAGCTCGCGGTCGTTCAACGCGGTGTTGAGCGAGGACGCGACCTTCTGCCGCGCCGCCCGGGCATGCTGAATCGTTCGTGCTGCAACGACCCGGTTCCGCACCGTCTCGCTGTTCTCGCCCTTCGCCTTGCCCCCGAGCTGCGCGACGTCGACCGGCGGCACCACGATCTGCATGTCGACTCGCTCGAACAGCGGCCCGTGCACTCGCTCCCGATGCCTCCGGATCTGCTCGACGGAACATGTGCACCGCCGTTTCGCGTCCCTGTAGAACCCGCACGGACACGCGTGCGTCGCCAGCACCAGGAAAGGACGCGCCGGAAAGACCGTGCGGATCTGCCCCCGTATGATGACCGCTTCCCCCTGGGCGAGCGTTGTCTCCAGCAGAGCGAGCGAACTCCTACGAAACTCCGGCAGTTCGTCGAGGAACAAGACGCCGCCGTGGGCGAGGGACACCTCCCCGGGACGCACGGGCTCTCCTCCTCCGACGAGTCCTGCGGGAGTCACCGTATGATGCGGTGCCCGGAACGGCCGGTTCGTAGCGAGCCCCTGCTCCGAATTGAGCAATCCGGCGACGGAGTGGATGCTCGTGACTTCGAGCGCCTCGTCCACGGACATCGGGGGCAGGATCGTGGGAATGCGGCGGGAGGCCATGGTGATCCCAGCACCGGGCGGACCGATGAAGAGAATCGAATGCTGGCCTGCCGCCGCGATCTCAATCGCTCGCCGCGTGGAGGCCATCCCGCGCATGTCCGACAGATCGAGCGCCCCGGGCTGCTTCGGTCGAAAGGGCACACTCGCGCGCTCGAGCTCGCAGGCTCCACGTAGGTAGTCCTGCACGGCATCCAGTTTTCCCGCCACGCGTACATCGAGATCCGGCACGCTCGCAGCCTCCCCGAGGTTGGCACGGGGCACGATCGCATGCTGGATCCCCTTGCTCGCCGCACCCCGCAGCGCCGGCAGCACCCCACGAACGGGCCGCACTCCCGAGAGGGACAGCTCGCCGAGCACGACGGTGCCGGGTAGCGTCTTCTTCTCGAAGGCAAGAATCACGGCCGTCGCAATGGCCAGATCGAAGACCCCATCATTCCGGAGATCTGCGGGGCAGACCTTGACCGTGATGTTGTAGCCATCAAGGCGCATGCCGACCTGCGCGAGCGCGGAGCGGACGCGCACCTTCGTCTCGCGGAGGCTCACCTCGGCCAGACCGACGAGCTGAAACATGCTCGCACCCGTCTCGATCGTGACGACGATGCTCACGAGCGACGCGACGAGGCCCGTGAGCGAGATGGAAAGCACCTCGCTCCGGAGGCACTTCTCCGACTGGAGATGCTTCCCCATATCGACTCCCTTCGGCTGATTGATTGTGAAAAGGAAGAAGCGGGCCCGGAGGCACATGCCCCCGGGCCCATTCCGATCAGAAGACGCCCGACTCCGGCCCCGTCACCGGGTTCACCGGCTCGGCGCCCTCGGGCGGCTCCTGCCCGCCGAGCGTGCCCTTCTGGATCGCGCTCCGCAGCGCGACGGCCACGTTCGGCATGATGAGCTCGACCTCCTCGGCGAAGAACTCCGTCTCCGCCCGCGTGAGGCGCACACCCCGCCACTCCTTCCGCCCGCGCCGTTTGTCGGCGGGCAGCTCATCCTCGTGGATGTAGACGTGCCCGTCGCTGGCGAGCGCGAACGAGGCCATGCACTCCTCCACGCGGTCCTGCTCCTCGGTCTCCGCGTTCTTCGTGGGCGACTGCTTGGACGACATGTGTCTCCCTGAAAAAAATGAATGCGGCGCACGGAAGAACCGCACGCCGCATTCTTGTTGTTGGTTTGTCGCTCAGTCCTCTTCGGGCAAGAGGATCGTGATGATCGCCTCGCCGTCGTCGCCGGGCCCGATGATGGCCTTCAGCTCGACGAGGGACGGTTCGATCGCGTCGGTGACGACATGCAACTCGTACCGGATTTGAGCTTCATCCGGCTTTTGCAGGGCGGCGCAGCGGAACATCCAGGTGGGTGGGCGCCCGGCGCCATACTCGACTCAACGCCGAGCTGGTTTCCGGGCGCCCCCCGCCGAACCCGGCGTGCACCTTTCGTTATGCACCGGGCTCTCCATAGATGGATCTGCGAAGCGTGGTGGTTTCTGCCATGCAAATCGAAAGCTTCCCGTCCGCACCGTGCTCAACCTGAATGGCGCCGTCGCACCGTCGCGCCATTCAATGGACGAGCCGCCGCGCCGCCGCACGGCATATCGATGCAGGAGAGCTCTCATCGCGGGACGGTCGTGCTTCTTCTGGATCCATCGGAAGATGGTCCACCACACGTACCGATCGACACCGTGGAAGACACGGTATGCATCGTTCGCGTGCCGATAGAAGTTCGCCCATCCTCGCAGCATGGGGTTTAGCAGGCGCAGACGTTCGTCAAGGCTCGATCCGATGGTGTTCCGCCGGAAGAGATCCTTGACGCGCTCGCGCAGCCTTCGCGTTCGACTCTTGGGAATGACGAGAGCGCAATGCGCTCGCCCGTGCCGTCGATATCGACGCACGCCCAGGCGGTGTCCCAGGAAGTCAAGGCTCTGCGTCACCGGAGTGACGAGCGTCTTTTCTTCCGAGAGCTCCAGCCCGAGGTTTTCCTTCAATAGCGCCGCGATGGCTTGCTTTTCGGCCAGCGCCGCCTCCCTGGCTCGGTCCGATTGATCCGGACCCGGAGGCACGCTGATGAGCACAATGAAGTCATCCGCATATCGAACAGGCACCGCGACGGTTTTGCCGCTTGACTTGTCCATGTCCCGCAGCTTTCTCGCGCGATTCAGGATCCTCGCCGGCTCGGTCAACAGCGTCGGCTTTCGACGTGGCCACGTGTGACGCGTGTACCGCTCGTCGAGCACGCTCAGCGCGATGTTCGCGAGCAACGGCGATAAGATCCCGCCTTGAGGAGTGCCGCCATCCGTTCGCAGGAATTGCTCCTGCGCCATGATGCCGGCTTTCAGGAATGCGAGGACGAGCCGATTCACCTTCGCATCACCGACGCGAAGGCGCAATCGCTCCATCAGGCCATGATGACCGATGTTGTCAAAGCACCCCTTGATGTCGCCTTCAACGGCCCATTGATAAGGGAGCCGAGGCTTCCCCGTGGGATCCTCCCTCTGCGGGCACATGAAGCTTGTGAGTTGCTCCAGCGCGCCGTGAACGGATCTCCCAGGGCGAAAGCCGTACGAGATCGGATAGAAATCCGCCTCGAAGATCGGCTCCATGATGTTCTTCAATGCCGCCTGCACCACCCTATCTTTCACGGTCGGGATTCCCAGGGGGCGAAATTTCCCCGGATGACCAGGCTTCGGGATAAGCACTCGCCGCACCGGATTCGGCCGGTATGCGCCAGACCGAAGATCCGCACGCAACGTAGCGACGAATGACTCGATCCCCTCCGCGAGGATGTCCCGAACCCCCGACCCCCGCACCATCCTCCCCGCCCTCGAAACCATCGGCGAAAAGCTCTACGAAACCCGCGCCCGCTTCATGGTCGACACCAACCAGGGACTCACCAAGACCTACAACGCTCTGAAAGATCCCGATAACGACGACCCCCGCATCCTCGAACTACGCGCCCTCCACGAAGACATGGACCGCGCCGTCCTCGCCGCCTACGGCTGGAGCCACATCCCCGTCCCCCCCTACTGCCCGAAGACCGACGAGGAGCGCGCCGCCGTCCAGGCCTTCGAGGACGAGGTCATCGACAAGCTCTTCGTCCTCAACGCCGAGCGCGCCGAGCAGGAGAAGAAGGCCGCCGCGGCAGCCGCGCCACCCCCGAAGAAAGGTGGTCGTCGCCCGGCGACAAAGACGGACAGCGCCGAGGGGGACACGAAAGAGCCCGCCAAGAAGGGTCGCAAGAAGGCAAAAGACGGTCAGGGCAGCCTCGGGTTCTAGTCGCGACCGTCCCGCGGACCCTCACGACCCTCCTCCACGACGGTCCAAACACCCCGGCGGCGTCCTGGGACCCTCCTCTCCAGAGGGTCGCACCTGTCTCCCGGGTGGGGTGCGACCCTCTCCGGGACGGTCGCACTTGTCTCCGAGGTGTAGTGCAAGCCTCCTCCGGGACGATCGCACCTGTCTCCCAGGTGTAGTGCGACCCTCTCCGAGACGGTCGCAACTGTCTGGCGGTATCCTACGACACCCCCTCCACGACGCTCGCTACGGTCGGCCGGCATCCCGCGACAGTCCCCCATGCCCCTCGCAACGGTCTCCCGGGTATCTTGCGAGCCTCTCCGGGACACGCGCGACTGTCTCCCGGGCTTGGTACGACCCAGGCAGACCAGCCGACCGAACCCCTGTTGGCTGGCGTGAGCCTGCCGTGGTATCAGCTGACACATGGCTGTCCTCCTCGAGGATGCGATCGAGCAGCTCCAGGAGCGCATCGAAGCCGGGGCGACGAGGATTGCGCTGCAAGCGCCACCTGGCTTCGGCAAGTCGACGATCCTCCGAGGACTCGCCGCCAAGCTCGCTGGGAGCCGGCGCGTCGTGAGGATCGAGCTACCCGAGGGCGACGACGCGGCGCTCGTGGCACTGGTCGACGCGGCCACGCAACTCGGCGGTGCAGACTCGGATCTGCTCAATCGGGTGGTGCCCCAACATGAGCCCGCGCGAATCTCGTGGGCCGAGAGGCTCGCCGCCATGCGCGAGGCGCTCCAGAACGCAGGAGATGGGGACGTAATCCTGGTCGACGAGCCCCACTTTCATCCGGCATCGAGCCCCGAGAGCGAGCTATTCGAGCGGCGCGCCGTCGAGTTCACGGAGACGATTCTTGCCGCGCACGTCGGCCCGATCGTGCTCACCGCAACATCGATCCCCCCAGGGGTCGCCGAGGACGCGGGGATCTTGCTTCCGCTCGTTCGAGACCCAGAGAGGGCACGCGCGTCGGAAACCGTGTTCCGGTTGAGCGGTCGCCTCACGCGTGATCCGTCACCGGTCGTGGAGAAGGTGCTCGCGGCGCTCGCGGCGGCGGGCATCGACGTGGCACGCATTCCCCCCAAGGATCACCGACTCGACCGCCTGGTGACCCATGATCTGGCGAAAGTGTTCCTGGCGCGTCCGGCGATGCGCCGGGTCATCGCGCGGCTCGCGGTGCTCCGCGTCCCCTTCTCGGAGGACCTGCTCGAGCGTGCTGGCATGAGCGCTCTCGAAGCCCGTGACAAGCGAATCATCGCCGAACTCGTCGACACGCTCGACGATGAGGCACGAGCGCTTCCTGCCGCGCTCGCGAGCATCATCCGCGCGCAGATCGAGAAAGGCGACCCCGCGTGGGAGCTGGACGATGCAGCGAACGACGCCTACCGCTTCGCCGCGCAGCATCACCGCGCGCAGTACGAGGCCGCGCACGAGAAAGGTCAGGTCGCCAGGGCCATTCGCGAGGAGCTTGAGGAAATCCACCACCTCACGCAGGCCGGCGATGCAACGGCGTTGCTCTCTCGCTCCCTCCAGTTCGTGGAGCAATACGACGCGCTGGGGAAGAAGCTGAGTCAAAAGGCCTTCCGCATACACGACCAGGAGGAAAACCTGCGTCGCGATGCGGTCCGTGCTTACGAGCGGGCCATCGCGCACGACGAGAGGGATGCGTACGCGCACCACTATATCGCTTATAACCTCGACATTCTCGGCGTCGAACCCGAGCGAGTGGAACGCGAATACATCCGAGCGCGGGACCTGGCTCCGCAACATGCCTGGTATCACGGGCGATACGTCGGCTTCCTGGTGACGAGAGCGTGGATGAAAGAGGCACGTGCAGCCTGGGACCAGGCACTCGTGGACCTCGCCGTTGCAGCAGGCTCGCCGCAATCCACGCTTTACAGCGAACTTCATGCGCAGATCGCACGGCTCCTTTTGGCGCGGAGCGAGCTCGCCTTCGCCGCGGAGGTGCTGGAGGACGTCCCCGACACGCTGCACGAGCAACCTTGGTGGCGCGCCCTCGACCAGCTCCGTGTCTGTCTCGAGGAGGACCGCGACGAGCGGCTCGTCTTCCCCCCGATGCTACGGCTCTCGGAACGCCGGGAGGGGCCGCACCTCGCCGACGAACGAAAAGTCCGAAACTGGACGCCGGGTCGGGTATTCGCTCAGGACGACGAGATCGTGACGCTGCTCGTGGCCACGGACCCCGACACGTTATCCACCCTCGACCTCTCGACAGACGAACTGGAAGAGGTGTGGGACGTGTCGCCGAGCCAGCTACGCGTCGGCGCATTCGTAGAGTTCATCGAATACGCGGACGACACGAAGACATTGGCCATTTGGGACCGTCAGTCGTCGTCCTTCCAGGCCGTGCCCGACCTTCCCAAGCTGTTTCCCAACCCCAGACGATACATCCGCCGTGCCTTTGCCTGATCTCGCCCCCGATCACCTGGTCGTGATCGCGTTCGGGCCAGGCATTGGCGAGCTCATCCTGATCCGCGTGCCGCCGGATGCATGGATGGTCGTGGACGGCTGCGGCAGAGGCGAGACCTACTACGCCCTGAAGGCGCTCACGCATTACGGAGCCCGCCCGAGCATCGTGCTCGTCACGCACCCGCACGATGATCACAGCGTTGGTGTCGCCCAGGGCATCGAGGAATGGACACCACGCGATGACAAAAAAACATGGCCCCGCATCGGCATGGTGCTTCCGCCGGGAGACGACATCGCCGCGCGCTCCGCAGACTTCATGGGCGGCGCCACGCTCCAGGCCATCGCCGCCATCGAGTCGCGCTGGAAGGAATTCCCGGCATGTCGCTGGGATGTGAACGTCGGCGACCTCGAACTGCTCGGCGATGCCGCGCTGCGTGTACTCTCTCCCCGGGCGGACGTGCGTGACGAGCAGATCGAGCGGTGGAAGGCGAGGCGTCCGTTCGACAAGAACGTCCTCTCCACTGCCATACTCCTCTCATGGCACAAGCGGCGGATCCTTCTCGGCTCGGATCTGGTCGAGAGGCCTGGCTACGGCTGGAGCCACAGCCTCGTGCTCGATCCCGAGCTCGGCGACCATGATCTCCTCAAGGTGCCGCATCACGGCTCGGACGCAGCGCTGCACGACGACGTGCTGAGACCGAGAGCCCGCGTGCCCGATCCTCTCCGGTTCTTCACCCCGTACAGCCGACAGCGGCTGCCGCGGTTCTCCCCCGGGAAGGGCGCCCACCGCGTCGTCTCCCATGGGGGTACGAGCTACCTCACGGGCCTGCCGCGGCGTCACGAGGAGCAATCTGGCCGTCGCGAGACCCGTACCCTCACCGAGCTCCAAGCACACAGCGCGATCACCTTCGACCCTACGACGAGCGGCTTCCCGGACTGCTACGTGCTCGTGTCGATCCCGCCCGACGGCGGCCCTCCCACCGTCGAGCAGGGGCGGGGGAGCATCCACGTCGTGTCGTCATCCGGCGAGGCTTCGCCGAAGAAGACATGGGGCGATCACCTCCTCGACGACGACTTCTGACCGAGCGCGGTACTCTCTTACAAAGCCGCGCCAACTGCGGTACTCCCGACGGGGCATGCCCCCCGTCACGGCCCCCCGCGACCACCTCGTCCGTGCCCTCTCCGCCGACCTCGTGGGTCCCTACCAGCTCGACGAGGAGGCCATCGTCGAGCACGAGATCCTCGAGCTCCCGCCGTCGCGCCACTACCTCACGGGCTTCCTCGCCTCCGAGGAGGAGCGCGCGCCCGAGGACCCGACTGCCGACGACAGCCTTGGTGCTGGCCCGGACGAGCCCGAGGAGGAGAACCAGGGCGGCGGCGAGGAGCCCGAGGACAAGCGGCCCAACCTCTGGCCCGCGTCCATCGGCATGAGCGTGCTCGTCCCCAGGGAGACGCACGCGGTGAAGGCTGTCGTGCGCTTCGCCGAATACTACCCCGACACGGTGAAGCCCGAGGGGCGCGGCCGGGGAAAACGTATCTGGAAGCGAAAGCCCCGGCAGACGATCTCCGCAGACGTCCCGCTCGATGCACAGGTGCTCGCCAAGGGCATCCGATTGCAGGACACCGTGGGCCTCGTGCTTTACGGCCAGGTCCGCGCCGTCGAGCATGCGCGGGGGCTGCCCGAGGGGACGAGGGCGCTCGCGCTCTTCGTGGTGAACCAGCGCGGGGCCGGCGAGAGGGGCCGGCGCGACGAGCAGATGGTCTTCCAGGTGGAAATGGAGATCGAATGCGCCGAGGGTATCGTCCCCAGGCCGAACTTCTCCGATGAGGAGAGCGACCAGTGGGATCAGAAGGTCGCCGATCTCCAGTTCCGCGAGCGGGTCGAATACGCCGTCGGTCACGGCGTCGCCGTCGAGGTGCCCCCGGGCCAGAGCGCGATTGACAATGGGGGCTCGCCCGGCAAGCCGGGCTCTGCCCCCAAACCCCCAGTCACGCGCGTGAAGACCACCTGGCTGCCCGAATACGAGGTGCGGCGCGTCGTCGCCCACGAGGAAGCCGGCGTCACGGTCGCCATGGAGGAGCTCGCGAAGCTCCAGAACGAAGCGGACGTGCGCGCGCGCCTCGAGCGCCTGCCAGCGGCGTACGGAGAATGGATCCAGCGGCAACGGGCGGCGGATGTCGGGGGTGAAAAACGCGCCGAGACGCGCGACGCGCTCATGCAAAAGGCCGAGGATGCCCGGCGGCGTATCCAGGAGGGTATCGAGCTCCTCGCGAAGGACGGCCAGGTCCGCCAGGCGTTTTGCCTTGCCAACGAGGCAATGGCCGAGGCCGCGCGGCACAGGAGCCCTTCCCGCTACCAGGGCGGCAAGCGCCCCGAATGGCGTCTGTTTCAGCTCGCGTTCCTGCTGATGAACCTCCAGGGCGTGGCCACGGGCGAGCACGCCGACCGGGAGCGCGTCGAGCTGATCTTCTTCCCGACCGGCGGCGGCAAGACGGAGGCTTATCTCGGCGTCATTGCCTATTGCTTGCTCCTCCGCCGCCTGCGCCGGGCGAAGCTGCCCGACGGCGGGCTCGGCGTCACCGTGCTGCTCCGCTATACCTTGCGCCTGCTCACGCTCGACCAGCTCGGCCGCGCGGCGACGCTCATCTGCGCGCTCGAGTCCCAGCGCCGGAAGATGCCCGCCGTGCTCGGCGATACGCGCTTCTCGGTGGGCCTCTGGGTCGGACGTAGCGCCACGGCCAATACGATGGAGGAGGCGTCGAAGCTCGTCACCGGCTTCAAGATCGGCGTGAACGGCAATCCCTGCCCGCTGCCCACCTGCCCGTGGTGCGGCGAGGAGCTCGGGCCGAATAGCCTGACGCTCCTGCCCACGAAGACGGCGCCCGACGAGGTGCGCGTCGGCTGCACGAGCGAGACGTGCGAGTTCTCGTGCTCCAACAACAGCGAGGGCATTCCGGTCGTCTTCGTCGACGAGCAGGTCTACCGCGAGCTGCCGAGCTTCCTCATCGCCACTGTGGACAAGTTCGCGATGATGCCGTGGCGCGGGGAGGCCGGGATGCTGTTCGGCAAGGTCTCGGCGCGCGAGGGCCGGCGCTTCTATGGTCCGATGGACGGGAAGCCGCCGCGTACGGCGAAGAACCTCCCCGGCGGCCTCGCGCCTCCCGAGCTCATCGTGCAGGACGAGCTGCACCTGATCTCCGGCCCTCTCGGCACGATGGTCGGCCTCTACGAGACCGCGGTCGACACCCTCTGCTCGCGGCCGACGAAGAATGGCGTCGTGCGGCCCAAGGTGCTGGCCGCGACGGCCACGGTCCGCCGGGCGGGCGCGCAGATCCAAGCCCTCTTCGGCCGTCGGGCGGACACGGTGAGCGTGTTCCCGCCGCCGGGCATCGACGACTCCGAGACGTTCTTCGCGACCGTCGACACGCAAAGCCCCGGCCGGAAGTACGTCGGCGTCGCGGCGCAAGGGCGCAGCATGAAGGCGATCCTCTTGCGGGTGTACCGGACGCTGCTCGCCGGGGCGATGAAGACCTACGACCCGTCGCTCTCGCCCGACCAAACGGCCGATGGGTACATGACGCTCGCGGGCTACTTCAATAGCCTCCGGGAGCTCGGAGGCATGCGGCGGCTGGTCGAGGACGAGGTGCTGGGCCGCGCCAAGCAGGCAGAAGAGGCGCGCCCCCTGAACGCGAAGGGCAAGCACCTCTGGCTCGCCAACCGGGACATCGGGCTCGAGCCCGTCGAGCTCACGAGCCGCGAGCACACCGACGCGGTGAAACGCACGAAGGACCGGCTGAACAAATCTTGGCGGGATCCCGAGGCGATCAACGTGCTCCTGGCGAGCAACATGATCTCGGTCGGCGTCGACATCGACCGCCTCGGCTTGATGGTGGTCGCGGGGCAGCCGAAGACGACGGCCGAGTACATCCAGGCGTCGAGCCGCGTCGGTCGCCAGGAGAAATGGCCAGGGCTGGTGGTGACCGTGTATAACCTCCACAAGTCGCGGGATCGGTCCCATTACGAACACTTCACGGCCTACCACGAGAGCTTCTACCGCTTCGTCGAGGCCACGAGCGTGACGCCTTTCTCAGGCCCCGCGCTCGACCGCGGGCTCGTGGGCACGCTCGTCGCCATGGCCCGCTTCGCATCGCCCGAGATGACGCCACCCAAGGGCGCCATGGCGCTGCCGGTGAACCGGCACCAGGCGAACGCCGTCATCGATCAGATCGCCGCGCGCGCGAGCAGCCAGCCCGAGCTTTACCAGGACGGGCAGGAGAAGATCGCGGAGGAGATCCGGAAGCGCGGGCAGAACCTGCTCGATACGTGGACCGATCTCGTGCATTCGACCCCCGAGGAGCCCAAGCAGCGCCGATACTCGAAGTACGACCGGGAGAAAGTCGGCGGCAAGCCGCTGCTCTACACGCCGCTCGATCAAGAACGCCCGAGCCCCGACACACCCGATGGGCGCTTCGCGGCTCCCACCTCGCTCCGGGATGTCGAGTCCACCGCGCACCTCTGGCTCGTCGGACGCCGCCTGGGGAGGCAAGGCTGATGGCCACCGCGAAGAAGAGCGCGAAGGGTGGGCACAAGCCCCCCGAGGGCAAGATCCGGCTCGGCCAGATCGTGATGACGTTCGGTCCGGGCGCGATGGTCGACCTGCTCGACCACGCCGTGCTGATCGGCGGCACCGACTTCTGGCGCTACGACAAGTACAAGGACCAGGGCTTCATCGACGAGCCCCGCCTGCGCGACGCCATCATCGCCAAGGTGGGCTCGAAGCTCGGGATCGAGCTGAGTATCAATCGTGCCTTCCGCTTGCCTCCTGCCGGCGACGACGACGCGCCGTCCCAGTACAACGGCATCCAGGTCGCCGAGTTCCCGTCGTGGTTCGTCTGTCAGAAGTGCCGTGCGCTCGGGCCGTCGAAGAATCTCGAGCGGGATAAGAGGCGCTACGTTCACCATTGCACGAACACCCAGAAGGGCGTCTGCGTCCCCGTTCGATTCGTGGCGACGTGCAAACGCGGGCACCTCGACGAGTTCCCCTGGAGCTGGTTCGTCCACACCTCCCAGGAGACGCGCTGCGATGGGACGGATCTCTATCTCAAGGAGGACGCGTCCGGCGACTTCGCCCATATCCGCGTGTGCTGTGGCAGTTGCGGCGCAGAAAGAAAGCTTTCGGAGGCGCGCGAGCCCAAGATCCTGCCCCAGTGCCGTGCGGAGAGACCGTGGCTCGGCTCCGAGGGGCGCGAGGAGAAGGGTTGCCAGGAGAAGCTCAACTTGCTCGTCCGCACGGCGAGCAGCGGCTACTTCTCGCAGTGGATGAGCGCGCTCTCCATCCCGGACAAGGCGCGCGAGGTCATGAACAAGGTCAGCCAGGCCGACGTGTGGAGCGTCGTGCAGGAGGCCAAGCGCGAGGAGCTCCCGCTCTTGCGCAAGGTCGTGCCCGCCGTGCGCAATGCGCTGCGCGATTACGACGACGACCAGGTGTGGGCCGCGATGGAGACGATCCGCAAAGGCAAGTCGCCAGCGCGCGAGGGGCTCCGGACCGCGGAGTACAAGGTATTCCTCGAGGCCAAGGACGAGGTCGACGGCCAGCTCCCGCCGCGGGACGAGGATTTCTTCGCCTGTCGCCTGCCGCCAAAGCGCTACCCCTTGCCGCCGAAGGTGAGCCGCATCGTGCTCGCCAAGAAGGTGCGTCAGGTACGCGCACAGATCGGGCTGACACGGCTTTCGGCGACGCCGCTGAACCTGCAAGGCGAGACGGAGGACCCGAGCAATCTCCAGCCGCTCGGGCTGACGCAAACATGGTTGCCGGCGGCAGAGATCTTCGGCGAAGGCGTGCTGATCTGCCTGGACGAAGAGGCCGTGCGGGAATGGGAGGGCCGCGAGGCGGTGATGCGCCGGGAGCAGGAGCTCGCGGAGGGGTACGAGCAGGAGTTCAAGGGCAGCAGCCGAGGGCCTGGCTTCCCGGGGGCCAGGTTCTACCTCTTGCACTCGCTCGCGCACCTTCTGGTGTCCTCGATCTCGCTCCAGTGCGGTTATTCGGCGGCCGCGCTCGCCGAGCGCATTTATTGTGCGCCCGTAACCGACGCCCTGCCGATGGCGGCGATCTTCATCATGACCGGCACGAGCGGCGCGGAGGGGACGCTCGGAGGGCTCGTCGAGCAAGGTCGGTTCATCGGCCGGCACCTGCGTCGGGCCTGGGACATGGCCTCGCTGTGCTCGAGCGATCCCGTGTGCGCCCACCACTCGCCCAAGGACCCGTCCGGGCGCTACCTCGAAGGCGCCGCTTGTCACGGGTGCCTTTTCGTCGCAGAGCCTGCTTGCGAGCGATTCAATCGGTATCTGGACCGCGCGCTCGTCGTGCCCGCCATGGGGCATGATCCCGACCTTGCCTTCTTCAAGGTCCGGCCGTGACAGGCGCCGGGCTGTCCGCCGTCACGGAGCAGGATCTGCTCGCCCTCGTCGCCGCGCTCGACCGAGGGGACGTGCGTGCGCCGATGAACGAGACCTGCCTGCGGGCCAACGGCTTCGGGCACCTCGTCGACGCGCTGCGGCCCTACCTGGGGCTCGGTCGGGAGGGCATTCACGCGGTCGTCGACGTGGTGCTCGCCGAGCGACGGCATCGCAAGGCCCCCAGGCTCACCCTGGTCTGGACGGGGGACGATCCGGGCGTCAGCCATTCTCGCCATACGCGGGTCGTTCTGCCCGAGCTCTTCGCACGGGCGCGGGAGCACGTGCTGATCGCCGGCTACGCGATTGACCACGGCGCCGAGCTATTCGCCTCACTGCATCGAGGCATGGCCGATCACGCCGTGACGGCGGATCTCTTCGTGGACGTGGGTCAGCTCGCGGAGCGGCTGCGACAGGCAGCGAAGGGGGCTGGGCAGAGCTGGCCGCTCGTGTCGGCGCCGCTCGAGGCCGCGAAGGGGAACGTGGAGCGGGGGCGGGCCGTGGTGGAGCTGTTCTATCGGCTGATGTGGCCGTTCGGGGACCCGAGACCGGTCGTGTACTTCGACCCGAGGACGGCCGAGAAGCAGAGCCCGGTCAGCCTTCACGCCAAGTGCGTGGTGATCGATCACGAGTACACGCTCATCACGTCGGCGAACTTCACGGACCGCGGGCAGACGCGGAACCTCGAGGCTGGCGTGGCGATCGAGGACAGGGGGTTTGCTGCGAGCCTCGAGCGGCAGTGGTTGAACCTGGTGGATGCGGGGGTGGTTGTCAGGTGAGGGACTTCAGGGCGCGGCGAGAAGCGGGAGCTGAAAAGAAGTTCGCCAGACCCTCCAAACTGAGAAGGTGGAGGTGCTCATGATCGAATGCGTTGACTGCGACCAGGACGAACGGTTCCTCCAGCACAATGCGGGATATGTCCGCAGGGTGCGTCTCCTCGCCGAACGAGGCTCGTTCCGCGCCCAGAAGGGCCCATGGAAACCCGCGGCCGAGAGCGGAGGCGACGGCTTCTACTGCGACGCGTGCGGGGCCTCCGTCACGGTTCGCCCCAGGCTCATCACCACGTTCGGGCTCGACGAGGCCCCAGCCGCAGTCAGCTCGGGACCGACCCTCGACGAACTGCTCGCCAGGATCCAGGCCTGCGCGGGGGGCGCAACGCTGCACATCGAGAAGATCGGCGCGCGGGAGGGACGTTACCGGGACATCGCTGAGCTCGGCAAGCCCATCATGGACGAACTTCACGACGGCGCTGAGCGCTTGGGGGTCTCCCTGGACCAGCTCTATGCGCACCAGGTCGAGGCCCTGGGTCACATATTCGCGGGCAAGAACGTCGTCGTCCAGACGCCGACCGCGAGCGGTAAAAGCCTCGTTTATCTCCTGCCGATCTTCCACGAATTGCTCCGCGATCCGGAGGCCACCGCGCTGCTCGTCTTTCCGGCCAAGGGGCTATCCTTCGACCAGCGAAAGAAAATCGCACAGTTCTCCGAGGGTTTCGACCAGGCGCTCGGCGCCGAAGAAGGCAAGGCCGTCTGGCCCCTCCGCTTCGGGAAAACGACCATTGGCCTCGGCGCCTACGACGGCGACACCCAGGGGGAAGACCAGGCGGCGGTCAAGCAGGGGGCCCGCATCATCGTGACGACGCCGGACGCACTGCACTACAAGATCTTGCCTCACTTCTCCACAAAGACCGGCACGTGGGAGCGCTTTCTTCGCAACCTTCGCATCGTCGTCCTCGACGAGCTCCACATGTACCGCGGCCTCTTCGGCGCCCACGTCGCCTACGTCATCCGTCGCCTGCGCATGATGTGCGAGCGGCTCAGCGCCGCACCACAGTTCATCTGCAGCTCAGCCACCCTCCCCAGGCCCCAGGCGCACGCGGAGCAGCTCGTGGGGCTGCCCTTCGAGGCGGTCACCGAGAGCGGGGCGCCGACCCACCCGAAGGCCCTCGTGCTGTGGAATCCGGCGATGCAGAAGAAAGCCAGGTCTGGCGAGGGCGAGCGCCGCGAGCCGACCACGGACGCGATCGAGATTGCCAGCCGCGGGCTCCTGCTACCGGGCCAGCCCCTTCAGACCATCACCTTCATCCGCTCGCTCGCCGGGGTGCAGAAGTTCCACCTCACCCTGGAGAAGCGCCTCCACGAGCAGAAGAGCCCGTTCGCGGGCAAAATCGCCACGTACTCTGGACGCTCGGATCGATGGGAGCGCGAGGAGATCTCGTCCGGCCTCATCACGGGTCAGATCGTCCACGTCACCAGCACCAACGCACTCGAGCTCGGCATCGACATCGGCGACCTGAGCGCCTGCATGATGGTCGGCTATCCCGGCACCGTCGCCAGCTTCCTCCAGCAGAGCGGACGTGTGGGACGCAAGGATGCTGGTATCGTGGTCTTGCTCCTCCACGACGATCCACTCGAGCAGTGGTTCGGCAGGAACCCGAGGGCGTTCTTCCAGAGGCTAGCCAACGTAGAGCCCGTCCGTCTTCCCATTGACAACCCCTTCGTCCTCGCTCAGCAGGCGGCCTGCGCAGCCCACGATCTGGAGCCCAGCAAGCCCGAACGGGTAGTGCTGCGCGGACTTACGGCGGATCTGTTTTCCAGGTACTTTGGAAAGGACGCACAGAAGAAGATCGAGGGAGCGCTCGAGCGGCTCGAACTCCTGCCGCCCCAACTGCGACGAGGAGGGACGCAGTACTGGGTTGTCAAAGGTGAATTCAATGACATCTACCAGAACATCCGCACGCCCATCTCCGTGGGCAAGTTCGAGGTGCGGGCCGGTAAGGAGCTGGCGGGGCTTTGCGACAGCACGCTCGTGCCGCGCGACCTTTTCCCCGGCGCTATCTGGGCGAACAACGGGCGGATCTATCGCAGTAAGAAGATCCACTACGCCGATGGGCGAGTGGATGTGGAGCGACTCGATCGAACCGATTACTCCACAATCGCGCTGCCGCGCGTCACGCTGGAGCCGCACCCCAAGGCCGAGTCGAAGAGCGCTTCAGGGTGCACACTGTCGCGTGGCGGTGTCACCGTGACCCGCAAGGTCGAGCAGTACCTCGAGGTGCCCGCCGTGCCTGCGGCCAACGAAAAGCCGCCCGTGAAGGGAACCAGGACCAATCCAATCGAGTACGAATCCACGGCATTCTGGCTTGACCTGCCGTCCCAAGTCCTGCGAAAGGCAGGCGTCGGGCCGGAGGACGCGTGGGCGGCAGTGCATGCTTTAGAGCACACGATGCGGGCGGTGTTCCCGTTCGTGGCCGACGTCGATCCCGGAGACATCGGCTCTTCTGCCCAGCTGCTCGACACCGGCAACGACACCCAGTCCGCCCGGCTCTATCTCTTCGATAATTTCGCCGGCGGTACCGGACTCTCAGACTTCGCATACGAAAATGCACGCATGCTGCTCGACCGCGCCGAGGAGCTCCTCGGGTGCACGTGCAAGCTGCCGGAGGGCTGCCCCCGCTGCACCATCATCTCGTGGTGCGAATACCGGAACGAGCAGCTCTCCAAGAATGGGGCGCGGAAGCTGCTCGCGGCGCTCAAGGGGGTCCGGTGAGGCTCGTTCGCCCCTCCGCGCACGAGTTGGAGGCGCTCTTCGGGCCGGCGACGCGCTCGATCTGGATCTGCTCGCCTTGGATCACCACCGATGGGGCGCGCCTGCTTGGGTCGGCCCTGTCGCGGTGCACGCTTAACCGCCTCGTCGCCGTCGAGATCTGGATGCGCATCGAGGAGGAAGAGCGCGCCGCCGGATTCAACGACTATGTCGCCGTGGATGCTCTCCTGCGGCGGCTGGATGTCGAAGCGCCGTCGGCGCGCGTGACGCTGTGGAGTGCGTCTCAGCTACACGCTAAGGTCATTTGGACCGACCAGGGTGCGCTCATCGGCTCGGCGAACCTCACGGGCGCAGGGTTCGGATCGAACGTCGAGCTGGCCGCGCGGCTGGAGCCCTCGGAGTGCGCGGCACAGCTTTCAATCCGGGAGCTCTTGCGGGTTGACATGACCGAGGTGTCACGGCCCTCGTGGGCCGCCTTCATGGGCGAGCCCCCGTCCGGTAACCAGCCGCCTGCGCAGCCCCAAGCTGGGCTAGCAAGTGAGTCTCAATGGGAGTCGTTCCACGAACGCCTGCTTGCTGACCTACGGCGCGGCGGAATCCGCGGATGACAATCACCCAAACACGTTTCTCTCGCTGTATTCAGCGAGTCCTCATGGGTCTTCAAGCACGTTGCGATATGACGTCGCTGTCGCGTGACCGCTGGGAACCATCTCGAAAAAAGGCTCCCGGACCCTGCGGCCACGCGCCTCAGCCGCTGTCCGGCCGCCCCTCCCGCGTGCCAGAAATTTGCCAGAACCTGCGTCCAGCCCCGTCCGCGCGTGTCCACTTCGTCCACGCCGCGGACCGCTCCAACGACCCAAGATCCCTACAGAACCCAGCGGAGGAGAAGGGATTCGAACCCCTGGTACCCTTCCGGGTACGGCGGTTTTCAAAACCGCTGCCTTCGACCACTCGGCCACTCCTCCCAAGCAGACGCCGAACATATCGGCTTTTTCTTCCTGGTTTGTCAATCCCCTGCTGCTCGCCCTCCATCCTCTCCTCGTCCCGGTCGCCTGCCGGGCGCGGCGTACGAACAGCACTACCACGGGGCGGCGCTCGTCGCACCTCCTCGGCGTGGGCGGGGCGTGCGATGCTCGCTCGCCGAGGTGCCATGAACACGCCTGCCTTCGTCGTTGATGCCTGGATCCAGCATCCTACCGGCCCGTTCCTGCGGGATCCCCTGTTCGCCACCCTCCGGCGGTGGATGGGCGTCGAGGCGGATGCGCTGCCGGACGTCATTCCCGATGCGTTCACCCTCGGCGCGCTCGAGGCCGCCTCCGTCTCCGTCGCGCTCGTCTCCGCCTGGTGGGGGCCTTCCGGGCCGATGCTCGACAACGACCACGTGGCCGCGTTCGTCGGGCGGTATCCCGACCGCCTCGTGGGTGTCGCCTCCGTCGACCTCGCTCGGCCCATGGACGCCGTGCGCGAGCTCCGGCGCGCCGTGCGCTCCCTCGGCATGCGCGCGCTCCGCATCCTGCCCTGGCTCTGGGGCCTGCCGCCGAATGACAGGCGGTATTATCCCCTCTACGCCGAATGCATCGAGCTCGACGTGCCGTTTTGCCTCCAGGTCGGTCATGCAGGCCCGCTCCGGCCGAGCGAGCCCGGACGGCCCATTCCTTATCTCGACGAGGTCGCTTGCGAGTTTCCCGAGCTCCGCATCGTCGGCGGGCACATCGGCTATCCCTGGACGACCGAGATGATCGCGCTCGCCACGAAATACCCCAACGTGTACATCGATACCTCCGCCTACAAAGCGAGCCGGTATCCCCCGGAGCTCGTCTCGTTCCTGCGCGGGCACGGGCGCCACAAGGTGCTGTTCGGGAGCAACTGGCCCATGCTCTCGCCCGTGAACTGCCTCGACAAGCTCGATTCGCTCGGGCTCGATGACGAGGCGCGCGCGGCGTTCCTCGGGGAAAACGCGCGGCGGGTGTTCAAGCTAGGCTAGCGCAGCCACTCGCGGGTGAAATAACGGTCCCAGCTATCGGCCAGGATCGCGACCACCGGCCCCTGGAGCTCGCCGCTCGCCGCCACGCGGAGCGCCGCGACCACGGCTGCGCCCGAGGAGGCGCCCACGAAGAGGCCTTCCTCGCGGATCAAGCGGCGCGTCATGAGGAACGCGTCCTCGTCGCTCACCGTGATCGCCTCGTCGATCACCGTCCGATCGAGCAGCTCCGGCGGCCGGCTCGCGCCGATGCCCTCGATGCGGTAGGGCATGTCGGGGCCGATTTCGCCCGTCTCCACCCAGTGCGCCAGCACCGAGCCGCGCGGGTCGGCGAGGACGATACGTACGCCCGGCGCAATGCGCTTCAAATACCGGCCGACGCCCGTGATCGTGCCGCCCGTGCCCGCGCCGGCCACGAACGCGCCGATCTTCCGGCCCATCGAGACCAGGATCTCCGGGCCCGTCGTCTCCTCGTGCGCCCGGATGTTCGCGGGGTTCCGGAACTGGTCGGTCAAAAACCAGCCCTCCGTCCGCGCGAGGCGCTCGGCCACATTGCGAAAATTGTCGGGGCTGTCCGGCGGATCGTTCGGCGTGATGAAGAGACGCGCGCCGAGCGAGGAGAGCGCCGCGCGTTTGTCGACGCTCATTTTCTCGGGCATCACGCAGACGAGCTCGTAGCCGCGGACGGCCGCCATGAGCGCGAGGCCCATGCCCGTATTGCCCGCCGTGGCCTCGACGAGCGTCGCGCCGGGCCGAAGCGAGCCGCGTCGCTCGGCGTCCTCCACGATGGCCCGCGCGATGCGGTCCTTGATGCTGCCGCCGGGGTTCAGGTGCTCGCATTTGACGTACACCGGCACGGGCAGGCCCTTGCCGATACGCTTGAGCGGCACGATGGGGGTATGGCCAATCTCGTCGAGGATCGTGCGCGTCTTCGTCATCGTCCCGCGCGGGCCCTGCCCGCCTCGCCATCCGGTGGTGCGGCCTGCCAAACCTCCCCCAGCCACGTGACCGCCTCGGCGCATTGCCCACGCGCCCGCGGTCGTCCCCCGTCCCGCTCGTACGGCCCCGCGACGAACGCGAGGTCCCGGCCCCGCGCCCCCCACGCGACAGGGCCGAGTGTATCCCGCTCCCGGCAGCCTTTTCCGTATTTGCGCTCGAAGAGCTCCGCGACCTCGGCCGCGTCCGCCGCCGTATCCATGCGGAGCCGGAAGGCCACGGCGAAGAGCCGCTTCGCCCCCTCCTCGCGCGCCGCCACCACGAATCGATCCCCACCCCACCCCGCCGCGCCGTCCCGCGCCTGTCCGCGGCTGCCGACGTCCTCCAGCAAGATCCGCAGCCCCTGCTCGCCCACCACGTCGTCGATGAGCACGCGATAGCCTTGCCGCGCGAGTGCCCCGAGCACGGGCGGCGCGATGGCCTCCGCCGGCTCGCGCGCGAGGAGTTTGTCGATGTGGAGCAATTGCTCCGTCGTCTCGGGCATCGCCCGCCACACCTCGTCGACCGCGCGCCAATCGCCGCGGCGGCGCAACGCCTGGATGAAGGCAAAGCCGTCGGTGTAGGGCGTGAGCAAAGACGAGGTGATGGCGCGTGGGGTCTTCACGCCGACGTCGGACATCGCGGTCGACGCGACGAACGCGAAGCGCACCTGCTCTTCGGTCATCTGAAAGGCCGAGCCGAGCGTGACGTCGAGCATCGCGCTCGTGGCATCGCCCTCGATGACCGCATGCACGGCCGAGAGGCGGTCGCCCGCGCCCGGCGCGTATTCGACCATCGGCGCCAAGGGAAACGTCTGGTCGGCGAGGGCGTGCGCGAGCTCGTGCGCGAGCGTCTCCTCGGCCTCCGCCTCGCCGAGGTCGTCCGCGAGGTACATCGCGCCGTCGTCCGGATCGTAAAATCCCGCGACGCGCCCACCGAGCAGCGCAAAGGCCCCGGCGACGAAATCGTACTCGGCAGGCACGAGCTCGAGCGACGCGAGCAGCTCGCCTTGCGCGACGAGCGCGTCCTTCGGCGTGTCCTCTTCGACCGTCTCGCGGATGCGGCGCAGCATCGTGTCGCGATCGAGGACCTTGCCCGGCACAGCGCGCTTGATCGGTAGGCCCCGCGCGCGCGCGACGCGCTGGAGCATCCTCTGCACCGCCGCCGTGCTCTCGGCGTCGGGCGCGGACTCCTCGTCGAGGTTGATTTCCCTTGGCTCGCTCGGGCGCGGAGGGCTCGGTCGCGTCGGCTCGGGCGCGCGCGACGGCGGCGAGGAGGGACCACAGCCGGAGACCAGCGCGAGGGCGACGGCCCCGAGCCAGGCGCGTCTCACGCCAGCGCCCCCGTGCCCTGGGCCGCGTCCGCTCGCAGGGCGTCGATCGCCGCGCGGTAGTGGGCGACCCGCGCGTCGAAGGAGAGCTCCCCGGCGCCCGAGACCGAGTTGAAAACGGCCGAGCCCGCGACGAGCACACGCGCGCCCGCGCGGACGACCTCACGCGCGGTGCCGACCGCGACGCCGCCGTCGATTTCGAGGTCCACGGCGAGGCCCTGCGCGTCGATGGCGCGGCGGAGCGCGTCGAGCTTGGGCAGGGCGCTCGGGATGAAGCGCTGGCCGCCGAAGCCGGGGTTGACGCTCATCACGAGGATGAAGTCGCAGTCGGGGAGCACGTAGCGAATCGTCTCCTCCGACGTGTGCGGGTTCAAGACGACGCCGGCCTTCTTCCCGAGGGCGCGGATTTGCTGGAGGGTGCGGTGCAGGTGCGGCGAGGCCTCCACGTGCACGCTGATCAGGTCGGCGCCGGCCTTCGCGAAATCGGCGACATATCGCTCCGGCTCGACGATCATGAGGTGCACGTCGATCGGCAGGCGCGTCGCGGCGCGGACCGCTTGCACGACGAGCGGGCCGATCGTGATGTTCGGCACGAACCGCCCGTCCATGACATCGACGTGGATCCAGTCGGCGCCCGCGGCCTCGACGGCGCGGACCTCCTCGGCGAGGCGACCGAAATCTGCGGAAAGTATCGAGGGGGCGATGCGGATCGCGTCGCGGCTCACGGCGCTACGGCTAGCATGTTTTTCGAGTGGGGTCCCTAGCCCAAGAGCGGCTACCCTGGGGCAGCCCGAGCCGGGCTCACGCAGGAGGCGCCGTGGAACTGACGACGAGACCCCTCAAGAAGTCGGACTACGACGAGGTCGTACGCGTGATCGACCGCTGGTGGGGTGGCCCCACGAGCGCGCTCGCGCACCCGATCTTTTTCTACGAGCTCGGAAAGCTCGCGCGGGTGGTGGAGCACGACGAGCATCTCGTGGGCTTCCTGTTCGGGTTCATCGCGCCCGAAGGGCCGGTCGGCTACGTGCACATCGTCGGCATCCACCCGGACTACCGGCGCCGCGGCGTCGCGCGCCTGCTCTACACCGCGTTCGAGGCCGACTGCCACGGGGCCGGGTGCCGCCAGATGAAAGCAATCACCACGCTCGGCAACGAAGGGTCTGTGCGCTTCCACGACGCCCTCGGCTGGTCGAGGGCCGAGGTCGAGGACTACGCGGGCCCGGGTCGTCAACGAATCGTGTTCACGAAGGAACTCGCCGCTCGTTGATTGATGCTTTCGCCCCTTGGGCGTAAGGTTTCTCTCGCTTCTTGCTCTTGCTCCCGTTGGCGCGAGGTGACGATGAGAACAAGCTTTTTCGTGGCGATGGCGCTCGTTTCGCTCGGGGGATTGGGGCTCGGTGCGTGCGCGAAAGGCAGCGCGTACACGGGCACGGGTGGAGGCGGCGGCGAAGGCGGCGAAGAGAGCGGGCCGGGGCCCGGTCCGTCGTCGAACAGCTCGTCGTCCGCGAGCGGCATGGGCGGCACAGGAGGCATGGGCGGCGGCTCGGTGAGCTCGTCGGGGAGCGGCGCGGGTTCGTCCTCGTCCTCGTCGTCGTCGTCCGCGAGCGGAACCGGCGGCGGCGGCGCGTGCAACGAGACGCCTTGCAAGCTCGTCTCGCCGCAGTGCGGGTGTGCGGCCGGCGAGATGTGCCAGATCGACGGCGCGGACGCGCGCGTGTGTGTGGCCGCGGGCAACGTGCAGATCGGCGGGGTCTGCGACCTCGACAATGACTGCGCGCCCGGAGGCATCTGCCTCGCGACGACGCCGACGCTCAGCACGTGCGGCGAGTTCTGCTCGACCGACGCGCAGTGCACGGCGCCGGGCGGCCTGTGTGTCATCAAGCTCAACAACGGCAGCGGCGGCCAGGTCCCGGGCGTCACGCTCTGCTCGGAGAACTGCAACGCCACGACGAACGTCGGTTGCGCGGCGGGCACGGGCTGCACGTTCGGGCGCGAGGCGGCGGGGCAGATGCGGCTCTTCACGACGTGCCGCGAGGCCGGCAGTGGCACGCAAAACTCGTCGTGCACGGACGACACCGATTGCGCGGCGACGTTCGGGTGCTTCAACACGGGCAGCTCGGACGTGTGCTTGAAGTACTGCAACGTGAACGCGCCGAGCTGTCCTGCGGGCGCGTCGTGTACGCCGATCACGATTGGCGCGGATGCAGTGGAAGTGATCATCGGCAACGTGACGTACGGCGCATGTCTCTGAAACTCGGCTTCCAGGGTAGTGAGCGGCTGCGGGAGATCGGCCTGTTCGGCGGGCTCGGCGACGAGGTCTTGCAAGACCTCTCGGGCTCGCTCGACATGATCGAGCTGCCGCCTGGCTCGGTGGTGTTTCGCGAGGGCGACAGCGGTCGCGAGATGTTCGTCTTGCTCGACGGCGAGATGGAGGTCTTGAAGCAGTCGAAGCGCAAGCACGAGACACGCGTGGCCGTGCTCGGCCCGGGCGACTGGTTCGGCGAAATGTCGATCCTCGACGTGCTCCCGCGCTCGGCGACGGTGCGTGCCGTGGCGCCGTCGAGGTTGCTTCGCCTCACCGCGCACGACCTCGACTCGCTCTACCGGCGCGACCTCCGCGCCTACTCGTTGCTCGTGCTCAACATCGCGCGCGAGATGTCCCGACGCCTGCGCGTCTGCGACAACCTGCTCGCCGAGCTCGTCGCCAACGTGATCGACGAGTACACCCGGCCCAACCGGAACGGCTAGGGGCCTCGGACCGCCGAGAGCGGTCGCGACGGTCTCCCGAGGGGGTCGCCTCGCGTCGACCTCCGCCGGTCATCGTGCACCGAGCAGGTCGCCGCGTGTCGACACCCGCACGTCCTCGTGCACCGAGGGGGTCGCCGCGTGTCGACACCCGCACGTCATCGTGCACCGAGGGGGTCGCCGCGTGTCGACACCCGCAGGTCGTCGTGCACCGAGGGGGTCGCCGCGTGGCGACACCCGCACGTCATCGCGACGCGAGGGGGTCGACGCGTGGCGACCGTCGCAAGTCATCGCGACGCGAGGGGGTCGCGTCGTGGCGACCCCCTCGGTCATCGTGAGCGTAGGGAGGACGAGGGGAGGGACGTCGTTGGGAGGGAGGGCGTCGATCCGTCTCGGCTACTTGCCGCGCGCGCCGCCCGCGCCGCCAGCGCCACCGGCGCCACCGGCACCGCCTGCACCGCCGGCGCCACCCGCGCCGCCCGCGCCGCCCATGCCGCCGGAGCCACCGGCACCACCCACG
>NZ_JARZHI010000106.1:0-24868 GCF_029946465.1 Polyangium sorediatum | reverse complement strand
GCCTGGCGACGTCGGAAGGCTGACGGGCGGCGAGAGCGCCGCGCGAGTGTCGACAGACCCGGCCGGGGCGCGGACAGCGCCGGTGCCGGGCGCGGCGCTGGGGGATGTAGTTGGCCGGGCGGTTACGAAGGGCGTACTCAGGGGGCGTACCGTAGGAAGAAGGCACCGCAGGGCCCAGCGCTTGCAGAAAGCATGAGCCCGCCCCCAGGATCGCCGGGTCCAAAGGTCACGGTGCCGCAGAACCGTCCGATCATCGCGGCGATGCCATCCACCCCGAGGTCGCTCCCCAGCGGGGATGCGTTGGATGAGATCCGCTGCGCTTCCACGAGCGCACCGAGCGCACTGTGACGCGCCAGGAATCCTCCGCCGTCCTTCAACGTCGTCTCCTGGAGTTCACCCGGACCGAACGTCATCGTGTTAAAGTAGCCTCCCGTGAGGAGTGTCGTGTCATCCGAAGCAAGCAAAATTTCGGTAGCGGAATCGCCGGAGGCGCCAGATGCGACGCGCGTGACCCAGGATGGCGAACCATTGCTATCGTAACGGACGACAAAAACATCGCCGGTGGAAGCACAAGAAATCGTTTTGGGGTTGGGCTCGCCAGAACCAAAGATCATCTCGTTCTGCTGGCCCCACAGGTCCCCTCCACATATGCCGGCAACCACGGCGCCGCCATCGAGTGTGCCGACGAGCGTGTTCACACCTTCTCGGTAAGCAGGCCCGCCGGCTCGTTTGGCCCAGGCGAGCACGCCATCGGCCGCGTAGCGGGCGATGAAAGCGTCCCCGGTGGGGGCCCATTGTCCCGTCGGGTCCAGCCCCCAATCCGAGACGAGCGTAATACTGCCTGGCTGCCCCTGCCCGAAGACAGCGCTTCCCACGAAGTTTCCTGCAATGAGTGCACCGCCGTCCGCGGCGGCGGACAGCGTGCACATCGTCGTCAGCGTATCCGAGCAGTCCTGCCCCGCGCCTCCGGCCTGCTGAACCCAAGCGAGCATGCCATCGGACGTATAACGTGCAAGGAAGGCGTCATTGCCACCTGCAGATGTCATGGTCGTTTCGTTGGGCTCGCCGTATCCCCACGTCGCCGTCCCGGAAAAGGTTCCAAGCACGAAGAAACCTCCATCCGCGCTTGCTGCTACGTCGACGCCCGCCGTCACGCCGGAGCCACCAGCAGCCGTGGCCCAGAGGAACTCGCCACTCGTGCTGTACCGTGCAAGAAACGCGCTTGGCCCGGGGACCGGCAGAGTCGTCTCCCTGGGCTCACCAATGCCAAATGTCGCGGGGCCTCCGACGTGCCCCGTAACAACGACGGAGCCATCGTGCAAAGCGGTGATGTCACTCGGAGAATCCGTCCCCGTTCCACCGGCGCGCCTGGCCCAGGCTAGCGTACAGTCTGGGTTGTAGCGTGCTACGAAGATATCGTGCTTGCCGACTGACGTCAGCGTCGTTTCCGCAGTCTCGCCGTGGCCGAGGATGAGTGATTGGGTCATGTGGCCAATAGCATAGAAGCCTCCGCCTGGAGCAGCAGCAATGGCGTTGCCCGAGATTGCCCCTGGTCCGCTCGCCTGCGCCGCGCAGAGGAGCCCGCATCCCTCGTCCGTGAGCCCGTCGCAGTCTTCGTCGACACCGTTGCCGCAGATTTCGGCAGATGGTGCGAGGTCGCCAGCGCAAGGCTCGTAGGACGTGCCGGTCGGTGTGCATGTGGACGCACCTGCATGGCATACGCCGATGCCCTCTGTCCCCGGCGGGCCCGTGTAGCAAGTGATCGCGGCGCCCGGCATACAAACGCAGGCGGTCCCTTCCTCGTTCACCAGCCCATCACAGTCTTCGTCGAGGAGCGTCTCACATGTCTCCGGCGCGGGGACGACCTCTCCGATGCAGGGACCCAAGCTGAGCCCCTGCGCATCGCACATTGCAATGCCGCCCTGACATGCTCCTACGCCGAGCGTGCTTGGAGTTCCTGAATAGCAAGGATAGGAAACCGAGGGCGCACAGACACACGCCTCGCCTTCCTCGTTGACCATATTGTCGCAATCGTCGTCTTCGGGTGTTAGGCACGTCTCCGGCAAGGGGGTCGCTTCCCCAGCGCACGGTCCAAACGCGGTTCCCTCTTCATTGCACGTCCGGAACCCGGGTATGCAGATACCAACGTGAGCCGTCCCCGGAGCACCCGTGTAACAGGGCTCGGATGCGCCAGGGACACACAGAGTGCCCCCGCTGCCGCCGGTGCTGCCGCCAGCGCCTCCTGAACCGCCACCTCCACCGTCCAGGTACGAGGCGTTTGGCCCGCCAGAACAAGCCATACTGACCAAGAGGAGCGCGAGCACGCTAACATGGCACGGAGGGCTCTCGAAGACGCTTTTCATGGCTAGTAGACCTCTTCACACAGGGGTAACGGCTGGCGTGCTACTGGCAACCGTCTTCCGCGACCTCTGCTTCGGCAGGGGTGTTTTCACATAGATCGCACGGATCAACGACACCGTCACCGTCGCTATCACCGAGGCTGGTCACCATCGTCACGGGCGCTTGACCGTAAACCGGCTGGCTCGACGGTAGAGAGCCATAGAGGGTAACCTGCGTACTCGAAGATCCTAGGAAAAGGTCAGCCATGTCGAACACGGCAACAAGATCCAAGTCGCCGTCGCCGTCTGCATCCACCGCGTTTGTGCTTAACGGGCCGGCGTTGGCGAGTACCAGTGACGTAGAAACGATCGACGTTGCATCGAAGCCGAACTCCGAGGCGATTATCACCGACACCAATCCTGGTCCACCAACAACAATCGGGTTGGCAGCGCAGTGCGGAACCACGTCAATGGATACGGACTTTAACGGCAAGAGGAAGCCTTTCTCGGTCAACTCCTCCACGTTCAGGTCGTTGGTGACCTCTGCGGCCGCGCCAGTCGCGGCAGAGAATCCGGGAGAGCACTGGAAATCGTAATCGATGTTGAGCCAGTCGTTGAAGCCAGTGAGCACATCGAACACTGACTGGCCGAAACGGGTAATGTTTGCTCGAACACTCGTGTCGGCAGTGTCGCCGTCGCAGTTCCAGTCTATCCCGCCGCTGATACTGGCAACCGCATTGTAGGCGAAGCAGTCCGGTTCACACACGAGGTTTCCGCAATGGCCAGGCGAGCAAACCGTGCAGTCGCTGGGGCAAGTGGTAGGTGTCTCGCCGCATAACGCTTGGCACGCGCCGTCACCACACGCAGTCACACAAGGTGGGCAATCAGAAGGGCAATTCATTTCGTCCTCACCGCACTCAGCTGGCTGGCAGGCTCCGTTGCCGCAACTACAGGCAACGCAATCCGAGCAGGTTGCGCTCGATTCCCCTGGGCAATAGTATGTCAGCAGATCGGGACCGGCGCCTAGTACACCTACTGTTTCGTCCAACGCGTTCTCGTTCAGCGTACCCAACACCTGACCAGAATAGTCGAGGCGTGGCGCTGCAGGGATGCCGTTGACGGTCGTTGGAATCCCGAGAGGATATCGGTAGTTCATTACGCTCAGATAGTTGGGCTTGTAGTTTGGCTCGCCCGCGTCACCTCCGTGCTGTAAACCCAGACAGTGACCAAATTCGTGCATGAAAACAGATGCTTGGGCCTCGGGGGTACCCGTCGGGTTCGAGGGCGACGCGAGGGTCATCAATAGGTTGTTCGGGGGGCGCGCTAGGCCGGCGCAGCCGGCGGGGCAGTAAAATGGATCGCTGCTGGAGTGGCCGAAGACTGCATACCGAAACACCTTGTTTCGCGCTGGATCGAAATGAAGTGCTCTCAAATCGTAAATGTTTACCGAGTCAGGTGATGATCCTTGGGTTGCTGGACTGGCCGTCAGGTAAAAGGAATGCGGGAGTGCATCGCTGACGGACAGATGCAGGTTGATGCCATAGTCGTTGTCTGGATTTGTCACGGGAGCGTTCGCGAACGCCACAGTGAGCGCGGAAATTGCCTCGGATTGCGGGATATGATTGTGGGCGAAGTTTGGGGCGACCATGTAATCGATCTCGACGAAGATGTCCTTGTGCCAGGGGCTGGCACCCATGGATGCCAAGTCGAGATCGGCCACGTTGTCGCAATCTACGTCGACTCCAGAAATCTCCCACAGGTCGCTTAGCCCATCTTGGTCGGTATCCGTCGATCCGCAATCGCTCGGGCAATTGCAGAACGCCTCTTCCGGGCCACATACACCGTTGCCGCAATAGTCGATATTCACGTGCTCGCAGCAACCGGTCGTCGTGTTGCACGAATCTGCCGTGCATGCGCTGCCATCATCGCAGCTGTCACACGTTCCCGGGCTGTAGAGCTCTGTGCTACTGGTCGGAGGGCTAAGGGCACTCGAGAGGCCGCCCGCCACGAGAACCTGCCCGCTGGGCAGCAACGTGGCCGTATGGAACCCGCGTGCCTGATTCATCGTTCCCGTGGCACACCAAGTTCCCGTTCCCCATTGGTAGGAGTAAATATCGGCACTAGCCAACGTGCCCTGGAAGAAACCTCCAGTTACAAGCACGACCCCGTTTTGTAGAAGCGTAGCGGTGTGCGCTGAGCGCTCCGAGGACGTCATGCTGTCGGTTGCCTGCCAACTGTCGTTCGCAATACGGTAAAGTTCGGCACTGACGAGCACGTTGGATCCCGTCGATCCTCCCGTGACGAGCACATTGCCGTCGGTGAGCACTGTCGCCGTGTGGCCGCTCCTCGCGAGATTCATGAAGTTCGCTGCCGTCCACGTACCCGTGGCCGGATTGAAGAGCTCGGCGGTGCTGTGGAACATTGTAGGGAAACCGTACTGGCCCCCGGTAACCAACACTCTCCCGTCCTGTAATGTTACGGCAGCGTGCAAGAGGCGCGAGGTCGCCATCGATCCCTGTGCGACCCAAACGCCGAGGGCGGGTACGTACATTTCGGAACTCGCAGCATCGGTGCCACTGCCACCGCTTACGAGGACAGAGGTTCCAACCAGCGTGGCGGCGTGGAGGACGCGCGTGTGATTCATGCTCGCCGTCGCCGTGAACGTACCAGTGACAGGGTTGTACAGTTCGGCGCTTGCAAGTTGATGATTCGGGCCCGTGCCCCCAGCGACAAGGACTTCCCCGCTTCCGGGCAGCAGCGTGGCCGTGTGCTCCGTGCGCGTCTCTGTCATACTTCCTGTCGAGGCCCACGTGCCAGTCGATGGATCGTAGAGTTCAGCCGCAGAAAGGGTGCTAACCGCATTCTGTCCGCCCGTCACCAGGACCTTGCCCGTGGAAAGCAGCGTGGCCGTATGGTGCAGGCGAGCCTGCACCATGCTACCAGTCGTTGTCCAAGCCGGATCGATCAAGACGGGGTAGGCGACACCGTCATCGGCCCAGCGGAGGCGCAAATCGCAGTGGGACGCGCCTGGTGACGTCACTGGACGTCCCCAGGGGGGCGTGGGGCTCATGTCAGCGTTGCAACCTTGGAGGATGAGCTTGACTTCATGGCGCTGGCCCGTGCTGTCGACGAGGTATGGCGGCGAGACGCGTAGCCGCGGCGTACCTGCTCCGTCGAGAAACTCAAGCGCGTCTCCGACGAGTCGCAATCCAGCTACACCTTGGCCAAGGCTGATTTCGTAGGCAATCTCCGGTGTACGAGGTGGTCGCTGCAATGCCACCCAGTCCTCCGTTCCCTCGGGGACGACTCGATGCACCATGTCTGCGCCGTCCATTATGTTTCGGTAAACGATATATCCGTTCGCTTCTTCGGCAGGGCTGGGCAGGGCTCCTTTGAGCCTCATTTCAATCGTAGTGCCTGAACCGAGATCCTGCAGGCGAGCCGAAGCCGCGGCATTGTCAGGAAGAGCGATGTCCGCCGGACGCTGAACGCGTCGCGTTTTGCTACGGGCCACGCGTGGAACGAACCAGGCGCCGTTGCGGTCGACGCGGTCGACGACCGACGTCGGAAGTAGAGGGCGCATCGTCTCGGGCCTCTGCCTCGCCAACCCGTCCGGCACATCGGGAGTGACCGGAACCGTGAACTGCGTGGCGAGCCGGTCGATGACTCTGCGAGCGGTTCCCATGTCGCGTGGCACGGGCGCCGCCGCTACCGCGGTAGGGGGGGGCTCTGGAGTTTCATCCCCTTCGATCCCACAACCCACGATTACAGCGGCGAGTCCCCCCAAGTTAAGAGCCGCTAATGCAACGCCAGGAACAGCTTTCATCAGATTCAGAGCCTCCAGAGGACCCTATTGTCGTCGACATCAGCGTTCTAGACAACTGCAATTTCGGATGGGGACGTATGTTCTGGCGATCCGATCGACTGTGTGTACTACGTCACCACCGTCTTCCCGCTCCTGGACCACCGCCGCCCGTAAGGAGCGACGTCCCACCACGTCAGCGAGTGGCGACCAGACCCGGTTCGGGGGAGGCGGGGTTGGAGGGCGCGTTCAACCCGCGGGGGGTCCCCGAACTCGCGACACCCACCCGGCGGGGTTCCCCCGAACTCGCGACACCCACCCGGCTTGCCGGTAAAAGGGTAAAACCACACCCCGCCCCCACCTCGGGCTGGACGGGTTCACCCCGCGAGCGTGCTAATATCCGTCCCGAGCACACGGGCCACCTGCCCCGCGAAGTGGACCGTCACGTGGAGCTTGCCGTCGAGGACCGCGGCCACGTACCCCCGCGGATACCCGAGCGCTTGCGCCACGGCATGCTGGGCCTTCCCCCGCGCGTACGCGACGAGCGCGCTGCGCACGCGTTGCTGCATATCGTTCGAGAGGACCGCGGGAACGCTGTCCGTGTCTTGATCGTGCGTATCCTCGACGGGCCGATCGGACGGATCGGCGCCTTCTTGCCCTGCGAAGGCAGGACGACCGATGATGGTCATGGGTTGCGACTCCGCTCGTAACGGGGTTGCGGCCAAGTCGCCCCGGGGGATTTCCGAGGTCCCTCGGGGCGGCGCCTCTTGCAGACTATAGTCTGTAGACGCCCAGTCTCTACCCGCAGACCCTCGACCGTCAAGGTGGCTGGCAACGGGCTGGAGCAGATCTTCGGGCAAGTGGTCCGCGAAGTCCGGATCGAGGTGGGGATCTCCCAGGAAGAGCTGGCAGATCGGGCCCAACTGCATCGCACCTACGTAAGCCTGCTCGAGCGAGGGAAGCGCAATCCGTCGCTGAACGTCGTCCAGGCCCTCGCGAAGGCGCTTGGGACCACGATGACGCGCCTCGTGTCCGAGGTCGAAGCGAGGCTGCCGCGGAAGTAGGACAACCCTCCGATGCCCACCACCTGGGTCCTCGTGGCGCTTCGAGGCGGAAAGGGGGCGAGTGCAGGCTACGGCCGAGCCACGCGTGGGGCCCCACCCAGCTCCTCCCTCAGCCGCAGATCGTGCTGCACGTCGACGTCGACGTCCCGTTGTGCACGCACAGCGCGTAGCACGCGTCCTTGGGGGTCTGCGACGTCCCGCAGGCATTACACGTCCCCGCCGAAGTGCCGCAGATGGTCTCGCAGGTCGACGTCGACGTGTTGTTGGCAATGCACAAGTTATAACAGCCGACGATGGCGCAGTCGGAGTTCGTGCCGCAGATAGTCTCGCAGGTGGAGGTCGAGGTGCCATTGGCGGCGCAGTTCTCGTAACAACCCAGCTCGGCGCATTCGGTGCCGAGGCCGCAGATGGTCTCGCAGGTGGACGACGACGTGCCGTTGGCGGCGCAGAGCTGGTAACAGGCGTACTGGCCGAGGCCGGTGGTGGTGCCGCAGATGGTCTCGCAGGTGGACGTGCTCGTGCCGTCGGCGGCGCAGGTCTCGTAACAGCCGCGCTCGCCGCAGGCGGTGGTGGTGCCGCAGATGGTCTCGCAGGTGGATGCCGACGTGCTGTCGGCGATGCAGACATCGTAACAGGCGCCCTGTGCCGACGGGGTGTCGGTGCCGCAAATGGTCTCGCAGGTGGAGGCGGAGGTGCCCTTCTGCACGCACAGGGCATAGCAGCCGACGCCGTTGCCGATGGGGCACTGCGAGGCGCAGGCCGACGGGCCGGTGTCGTTGGCAAGGCAGGTCTGCCAGCATCCGTCGATGGGCGGATCGCATTCGGGATCGACGGGACCGCCGCCCGTGCCGCCGCCGCCGCCCGCGCCGCCGCCGCCTGTGCCCCCACCGCAGAAGGTGGAAGACTCCACGGCCTGGCAGGCGTTGCCCGCCGCCGCGCACGCGCCGTCGATGCACGCGGCGGCGAGGAACTGCTCGCCGCTCGTGGCGCAGTTGCAGCACACGGGCGCGCAGTCGGCGAAGGTGGAGCAGCTCTCGCCGCCGGGTTTGGTGCCGTGGAGCTCGGCGGGCGACGACGGGCACGCGCCGTTCGCCTGCTCGCCCTTCGACGAGACGTTGCCCGTGTCCGTGCCGCCGTCGCCTCCGCCGCCCGTCGTGCCCGGGGAGCTCGAGCTGGCTGCGCAGGCCGCGATGAGGGTGAGGATGGATGCGTACACGATCGGGCGATTCACCATGACCGGGATGGTCAGCACGATGGCGGCGGTGCGCCCAGCGGGCGAGCACGATTCCGACGGGACGGCACCGGATTCGTGAGCCCAATGCCGCGCCTCCCCAATGCCGCGCCTCATGGCTTCCTCGGGGGACTTGGGCGCCCAGCCCCCGCGCCCTGCCGGTCCGGGGTTCGTCGGGTCTTTCTCGTCGCGCAGCGTTCCAGCAATCGTTTCGTATAGAGCTCGACCTCGTACGCCATCGTGCGGATCGTTGGATAGTGCTCGTCCACGTTCGTCAATTCGTACCCTTCGAACAGGTCTCGCCCCTCGTGGGTATTAGCTATCGTGCTCCACCACACGTAAACCCGCCCATCGCTGCCGAGTGCAAGGTCTCCAGTGATTGCCCAAGCCAGAACGCTACGATACCCGAGCTGTGCGAGTTCTCTTCGAGTGAGCGCCAACCCGGTGAACCAGCGTCGGCCCCGCTTCGGGCGACCACGCATGTAGACTCGCCCATCCGTCGCATACACGAAATCCAGCTTGGCAGCGCTGTCGCCGCCTCGACGAACTGCGCCCGTTCCTACGTCATCCAGCACGTTCTTGGACACCGCTCCTCGGTCCGCTCTCTTGATCGATTCCCAGCAAATCCTCCAAGCTGGCAGGAATCACGTCCTTGACCCGGAGCCCGAGGCCCACGGCAATCTTCACGCAGGTCTCGATTGTGAAGTTGACGCGCCCGTTCTCGATACTGGAGAGGGCACCTTTGGTGACTCCGCTCGCGTCGGCGAGGTCGGACAGCGTCATTTGGCGATCCAGGCGCAAATCGCGGACGCGCGCGCCGAGGGCTATGAGAAACGGATGGGTCGTTCGTCGACGTGGCATGGCCGGTCCTCCGAGCTGGTGCTCGTCGACCTTGGGCGACTACGGTGCAGCCAGCGAGCACCTGTGCGCGAGCAGGGGAGTGGCCACACCGAAGCCGCCCAAGGCCGACGAGTCGTGTTTCGCGAAACTGAAAATCGATGTGAAAGCGCTACTTCGTCGCCTCGGCGTCTCGGAGCGCATTCGCGATTAGCCATGGCGCGGGCGAGCGCTCTTCGTATTGACGTCCCGGTGAAGTCTCCGGGCTGCTCGACGGGCGCCGCGGACTTGTGACCGTCGGCGCTTCCGTCGGGGCGGGAGGCTTCGGTCTCGACCTTACGAGGCCAGCATGTCGCGCAAGATCGTCCGAGATTCGGCCTTCCACGCTGTGCGCGCGAGCCGCAAAAGCTACCTTTTCGCCTGCGCACGACCCGAGGTGCGGCGTAGCTGTGAAGATTGCGGCTGCCGTGCCAAGGCTTCCGATGAAACGGGCAGGGGTGCGGCGGAGAGACCCAACCCACCGTGTCCAGAACGAACCCACCTGCGCGCGCGCCTCGCGAGCGACAAGGCCAAAAAGAGCCAGTGGGATGGCAGTGATCCGGCGCCGCCGACGGCGGCTCGACCGCGCCGCAGGCTCGTCCACCACAATGCGCGCCCGATGGGTGACGTTATCCATCCGCTCTCGCATCGTTGCCCACGCCACACCGCGCTCCGCGGCGAGTTCTTTGATCGTCGTCCCCTCGTAAAAATGCTCGTGGAGCAGGGAGCCATCGTCATGGCTCAGACGCTCGAATATCCTGGACGCGTCGACCTTCGCCTCGTAGTTCTCGACGTGCGCGCCACGGGCATCGATTGCACGCACGATCTCCTCCGTAGGCGTCGCGATTTCTCGCGAGCGGGTTGCGTCCTTGCGGTTCGTCAGGGCCGCGTATTTCGCGACCGCGTTCAGCCATGCGCCGAACGCTTCTTCGTCGTATGGATCGGGTCGCTCTGCTTTGGGCTTGCGACAGGCGAGCAAGAATGCATGATGGACGATATCCATCTCATGCGCCGAATCGACCCCGACCGAGCGAACCACCGCGGCCATAGCATCCAGATACCGGAGCGTGGCCTCCCTGGAGATACCGAGTTCGTTCGAGCAGTCGTCGAGGACGCGTGTCATGCCCCAGACCTCTCGGTCGAGGCTCGGCATCGGGGGCCGCCTCTGCTCGCGTTCACGAGTCCCATGGATACAAAGGGCAGAAGTCGCCCTCCATCACGGGAACAATCGACCGACCCCTCCACATTTTTCGTCGAGGGGGCCACGGAGTGAGGTCGCACACTCTCGTAGGGCGCGTAAAGCTCCTCTGGGTCGCGATTGGTGTGGCCACGCTCAGCTTGGCCAGGTCGTCGTCGGCCCTCGCGGCGGACGAGCTGCCGCACCACCGCGTCGAGCTCAAGGCGGATCGGGCCCTGCCCGGTTGCGCGGATGCGTTCGAGTTCAAGGCCCTCCTGACGAACTGGGTGCCCGTGAGCACGATCGATCCGACGGCGGCGCGCGCGCTCGTCGTGCGGATCCGGCGACTCCCAGATGGCGGCAAGTCGGTCGACACGACGATCACCGACGAGAACGGCGTCGCCGTATCCACCGATCACCGCGACTACTCGCCCCGGACCGACTGTTTCAAGGTGCTTTATTGGACGGCCTTCGACGCGGCGATGCGGATCCGAGCGGCGGCGCCGAAGAAGGAGGAGCAGGCCCCAACGCCTCTGGTAGAGCCTCCGCCATCTCCCCAGCCGTCCCCGTGCCCGAGCCCGAAGTGCCCGGCGTGTCCACCGTCCTTGAAGCCGCCCACGGCAGCCGCGGCTCCGAAGAAGCGAGGTTTTGTGGCGGTCGGAGGGGTCGTCTCTTCTGGTCTCATGCCGGATTGGGCACCCGGGCTCCGGGTTGCAGGGGGCGTGCAGCTCCCGCAGCTCTCGCTCGAGCTCGACGCGCGGTGGATGCCGCTTTGGAAGACGCGTCCTGAAAGCTCAACCGAGGTCGAGGCGCACACGTTCACAATGACGGGCGCGGGATGCCTGAAGCGCGCGCCGTTCGTCGGTTGCTTGTTCGTCATGGGCGGGGCCGTTGGAGCGACGGCCCTAAACAGGTGGTATGTCGGCCACGGCGTGCAAGGCCTGTTTGGTGTTGGGGCGCGCAGCGCAGTTGAGCTCCCATTCGCGGAACACTTCGCGGTGCGCCTGGATGTCGAGGTCGCGATCCCGCTTTTCGGTACGGGTCTCGACACGATCGCTCCTTCCCTATGGGAGACGCTGCGCTCCTTCACGACTGGCGGTGGGTCGCTCGTGTACGCGTTCTAAGTCACGGGAGCGGAGCAGCAAACCGTGACGGGCTCGAGCAGAACGAGCTCCCCTTCCGCGTTCCCCCCGCTCGGCGTGCACGCCCCTTTTGTGTACTCCAGGATCGCGGCCGATTTGCCGGAGAGTTGCGTGCCCGGCATAAGGTCCTTGCAGGGAGCGGTCATGCCGGTCGAGACGTCGGCGGCCTCCTTCTCGATGTTACAGGCCGCATCGCTGAAGAGCCGAAACTTCACGTTGCAAAATCCGCCGCTCGGCTCGCTGCACTCGCACTCCGCACAGCTACGTTTGTCCTCCACGTACCCGTAGAGGAGCGTCTTCTCGCCCCAGCCCTCCGGGCACACGTGGTCCCCCTCGCGGTACAAACAAGAGGAGAAGCTGGGCGGCTTCGGGACACAAACCTTCCCCTCGGCCTCGATGCAGTTCGGCAGGGCGCTTTCGCTCGTGCAGACTCGTCCGAGCGTGATCTCCGGTCCGCCATTCCGGGCCTTTGGAACCTTGGGCTCCGGATCGCCGATGTGGTGCGCTTGGCACGGCAGTTCCTCGATCACCGGGGGCGAGATCGAGATCGAGCGGACGCACGGAACACCGCCGCAGAGTTTGTCACCGAGGATCGACTTGTCGCTGTTGCAGGTCCCATCCCAGTTTGTCGGCGGATCGAAGTTTGTCTTGACGCCGAGATTCGGATCGGGGGTGCACGCGGCCGAGCTCACCGTCCACGTCTCTGGGAGCTTGCACGTCCCCTCGGGTGCATCGCACTCGCACGTGCCGCACGAGGGCGGGGGCGGCGCGGTCCACCCCTCGAACGCGAGGATCGGCGCGCCCTCCGGGCACGAGGGGGCCTCGATGTCCCAACCCTGCCAGAAGCTCATCGGCCCCTTCCACCCCGCAGGTCCAGGGGACACGCACGATCCGCCCGTGCAGAGCGAGGACATCGAGCCGTCGCTGCCCGCGTCCGTGCCACCATCGAGCGAGTGGCAGTAGTCCGGGACCTGGACGTGTATCTCGCCGCCAGGGCACCACTCGGGGCTGGGGCACTCGCAGCACTCGTAGGGTATGTTCTCGGGGCAATCGGGACGGCAGTAGTCCGGAACGGTGACATCCTTCGGAAACCCGTTCGGGCACGCTTCGGGGGAGGGGCAAATGCAACACTCCCGCGGGATGAGGAGGTTGCCGTCGTCGTCGATCGGGCAGTCGGCGCCGACCGTGATGCTACCGATGATGCAAGCCGGGACGGTGAGCGCGGCAAGGCCCACGCTGGCTGCGAGCACGAACGCTGCACGTGCGAGACGAACCATGGCGCGAGGGTACGCCATCCGAGCGTGGCGCGGCAAGGTCCGCAGCGCGGATCCGTGTCGTTGACGATGCGTGGGCAAACCCCGTGGGGGGAAGGGACAAACCAAGGTCGCTACGGCGTGCAACGACAGCGCAAGCGGCACTCGGCGGACGCGTCGCGGCTCATGCGGCAGGCGGATTCGCAACGATCCGCGCACGTACAGGCAGGGAGTCTCTCGGCGACGAGAATCTGCTGGGCGAGCGGCATTGCTCGGATCGACACGTCTGAAGATTCGTCACTGAGAATGAACCAGCGATCGGGAGACGGAAAAGCGCACAGGTAGCGGCGCGTCGCCGGGCCCGCAGAGGAGCCTGGATCGATGGTGACGGACGTGCGTTGTACCTGAATCGACGGGACGGGCGAGGGGCGCGACGCGACCACCCGGGACGGTCCCGCGTCCGGGACGGAGGCATCAAGACCCCCGTCGATCTCGGCCGGGAAATCAGACAATGCATCCGGGAGTTCGGTCGAGAGCTCAAGCTCCAGCGCGAAAGCCAGCGGCTCCTGGAGGGATGTCACGCTCAGTGGCTCCCGCCGGGGAGGCGTGAGCGTGTAGACGGACGCGCCGACGCTCATCATCCCGAGGGCAGACAGCACAAGCACGCGTAGCGGGGTCATGACAAACTCCAGTCTACTCTACGGAAGCGGGCGAGGTTTGGGTTTCTGTCGCTATGTTCCGGACACCAATGCGACCCCTACCTCCGCATGGCGACTCCGAAAATCGCCAACGCCAGCACGCCGAACAGTGCTTGTCCGAGGCCCGTGTTCTCTCTGCTGGGGAACTCGTGGAACTCGATGTCCTCCCCGTAGAAGAACCGCAGGATCGTCGCGTAATCGTATCCCTGCATGGCCAGCCAGTGCGCACAATGCTGCCCCATGCCGCCGCGGTTCCCAGGGTGCGAGCGCAGCGAAAGACGGGTCGGGGAGACGTCCCTGCCCCGCCGCCCGGCGTTGTAGGTTACCCATCGCTCGGTATTGGTTGGATCAGGAGCGTGCGACCCATCCGGCCGCCAGTACGCTCCCGCGACATGGTTCGCGAGTATCATCCGCCCCTGGTAGCGAAGCACGATGCCCCGCGTGCGCGTCGCCGCCTCGATACAGTCCGCGCGGGAATACCGCGCAAGCACCTGAAACTGCTCCCCGCTCGGGATTGCCGTCGTGTGCCCCAGTGTCGGCGTGTCCCGCATCGCTCGCAGCACGAACGTCCGCGCCGCGATGGCAAGCGCGGCTTTGGCCTCCGGATGCGCGTGCAGATGCTCGCCTGCGACCACGCGGGGCACGTATTCGCGCTCGAGCGAGAGCCACCCCGCAGTCGTGAGGATCCGCTCGGGTGCCTCGGAAGGCTCGTCTCCGATCGGGATGCTCATTCCTCCAACCCATGCCGAACCACGAAGATCCCGCACTCGGTCACCGGCGAGTTTCCCGGGTGCAGCCAAACCCGCGCCGTCGCCCGCCCCGCGTCGCTCTCGAACCGGAACGACCATCGCTCGACCCGAGCGGGATATTTGGCCATCGCGACCACCTGCCGCTTGTGAATCAACGGCCCCACGACGACCGTAGGCAAATCAGCCTGCACTGCGTTCTTGCCGAGAACATTGTCGCGAAGCGTGAGCGTGGCGGAGATCCGCCACTGCGGCGGGGGCTGGTCCGCGACCAATGGCGGCTGCTCCATGATGACGATGCAATGTGTCGATGCGCCGAACAGCGGATCCGTCTCGACGATGTTCTGCCTAGCTTCGCTGTCGATCTCCGCCACGCTCATGGTATCCCCCTATCAGACCGTCACGTTCGAGCCCTTGTGGTGCTCGAATGCGATCCCGTTCAGCGAGAGTTGCACGTACAGCCCCACCTCGATCGGCCGGATCGGCGTGCCGCCCCCAAGATCGATGGGCTTGATCGGGAAGACGATGTCCTCCGGAATGTGTATGATCGCCGAGAAGGCTCCGTGCTCGCTCCGCTCAGGATTATCCGTGAACACGTAGCCATCCGACACCGGCAAGACGGCTGCCCCTCCGGAGGTCCGCGAGAGCGTCCGCACCTTCGTATCCGGCACGTTGCGCAGATGGTCGATCAGCACCTTGCGGGAGGTGGCGTTACCGCCCGTCCGAGCCTTGTCCCAGTTGAAGTACACGACGGCGGAGCGGCGGACCGTACGGTAAAGGAGATTCTCACCGCTGAAATCGTGGAAGATTTCCTTCGGCAAGAACGTCCCGGCGTCGTCCCACAACCACGCCTGCCCTGTGAGCACTCCTTTCGCCTCGCCGACCCCCGTGATCTTATCGATCTCGGAGCCGTCGTACCGGACCCGGAGCCCAGCCTCCTGCATCGTAATCGACTGGATCAGGAACTCCTGATCGCTGTAGGTGTTCTTGGAAGGACGCTGGAGGTTCGTCCAGTTCGTCGTCGCGGTCGCGTTGTTGCCGAGGAACGTCATTGACTCGCCGACGGCCACGTTGAAGAGCGTGTAATCGCCCTTCGCGATGTGCAACCATGCGAGTTTCTCGGTCCCCTGGCACTTGCACGGGATCTCGACGACCGAATAATAATGGCCGTCCTGGCGCATGACGAACTTGGCGTCACGCGCCGTCCACTTGTTGAAGAGCTCGCGCGCGCCGCTGTTCGGCGGGACGAAGTTGGGAGGCAATTTCGGCTTCGGCTTCGCCTTCTGCACATGCACCTTCTGCGCCTTCTTCGCCCCGACGCGCTGACCGCGCGCACGCGAACGCATCTGGATCTGGCGGAGCTCCTCGAGCGAGACCTGCTTCTTCCCGCGCTTGCGGAGCGCCCGGATGTCGCCCGTGTCGCCCTCCTCGGCTGCGAGTTCGACGGCCGCCGTGTCGTCGTCCTCGTCGTCGGGACCGGCCGTATCGGGCTCGTCGACCTCCTCATCGAAGGGCGAAGCGGTTTCCCCCTGTTCGTCGGACTCTCGCAAAATATCGAGTACATTGCTCATGAACGCTCATCCTCCCTCGTCATACGACGTTTTGCTGGCGCGCCACCGGCATTCGCCGCGAGATGTTGGGCAATCGAACGAAACGGCCGTCGGGCGTCTGGAGCCAGAAGCCCGATTGCGGCCCGGGCGGCAGCATGCCGACCGGTGCGGCCGTATCGCCGCCACTGAAAACCGCCTGCTGCCCGGCGGGGGCCTGTTGCTGCGCGGCCGCGGCCTTCTGCTGCGCCATGTACGACAGCGCGAACATGGCTCCGCCCACCGCGATCACCGCGTTCGCGTGCGCATTGCGCCGCTTGCGCAGCATGTATCCGATCGCGACCAGCGCGACCGGCATGAGCCACCAGTGGTCCTTGACCTCCTTGCTGTTCCGTATGTCGTCCAGATTCGCAAGAAGAGCGACCACCGCACCGGCGCCCGCGGTGTAGAGGAACCCGGTCCCCACGTCGCGAGCCCAATGCCTACCGCTGCGCCGCCGAACACGGGCACGTGGGACCGCTACGAGGGAGCGGTCCACTGGAACTCTCGTTTCTGCCATGCGTCACGATCTCCTTTCGTCATGCTGTTTGATGAGGAAGAAGGCTGCGAATACGAGTAAGGCCATGGGAAGAAAGCTCGTCGTCGCCTTCACGAGCTCCGTTGCGCCCTGGAAGGGCGACGGGAGGGGCCGGTGACGGAGCGTGGCGAGGCGCCGCTGCACGTCTTCGAGCGCGCGCAACATCGAGCTCTCCGTCTCGTCGAAGGGCAATTCATGCCCCGCGATACGCTCGCGTTCGACGTGGAGTGAGAGGATCCCCATCACCCTTGCTTGCGCGGCGAGAAGGCGCTTGGTGGTCTCGTCATCGAAGTTGATGGCGTGGATGGCCTGCACGGCGATGCCACCCAGGTATGCCGCTGCAATGGCGACCACGGTGACGAGCAAAATCGTCACGGCGTGAATCACGCCGGTTTCGATGGCCCCCTGTGTCGGATCGCCCTCGTTCGTGACGATGTCGGACCCAGGGCGGATGTTGTCCGGTGCGAGGAGAACGAGCGTACGAGCAAGCGCCGAGCCCGCGGCATTTCGCTCCGGCGTGCTGTAGAGATGCGGCCCGAGCTGCCCGAGTGGCACCGGCCTCCAGGACAGCGGCGCGATGCGAAGGGACATCACGACAAACGCTCGGAACTGACGCGCACGCTTCTTCTTGTCGAGAGACATCCACGTCCCGCGCTTCGCCGTTTCGAGAGCCGCGGCGCTCACGCTGGTCAGGTCGCGGTCCTGGTGCATCCAGCGAAAGAGGCCGGACGAATGGGGAAGAGGGGCCGGCGTTGGAGCAGGAGATGGCTTCGGCTGTTGCTGCCGTTGCCACCACTTCCACCACCAGAAAGGCAGGTAATCAGGCATGATGCGGCCCCTCCTATTCGGTCACGAGAACGCGAGCCCGGCCCCGATGACGGCGATCACAGGCAGCAGACCTCCGCTGCTGCCGCTCGTGGTCATCGAGCCCGTCGAGCCGCCGGAGCTGCCGGGCCAGCTCCCCGAGCCGCCCTGCTGCTGGGCGACGATTTCCCCCTCTGCGATGAGGAATCGCAAGGCGTCGGCACGCGCGCGGAGGGTTTTGGCGGTGCGGGGATGTCCGTTTGCTTCATAGGTATCCGCCAACTGGTCGAGCGTGTCGGGGTGGATCGCAACGCTGTCCAATACGATGTAAATTTCTTCCCTCTCGGCTGCGGTCAGGTTGTCGTCGAACCGGGGATCCGTCGTTTGTTGATTCGTCGTCGAGGCGTTGCCCGAGTTGCCGTTCGAGGTCGTGCCACCCGAGGGCTGCTGCGAGGTCGTGTTCAGCCCCGGAATCGGCGGCCACGGCAAATCCTGCGGGTACCACGCAGGCCGTTCCGCCGGCAAAGTCGGCAATGAGGAGGTCGTGCTTGTCGACGCGCCGCCGGAGTTCGTCGAGTTGCCGCTCGGGGTCGTGCTCGTCGACGTGCCGCCCGAGGGCTGCTGCGAGGTCGTGTTCAGCCCCGGAATCGGCGGCCACGGCAAATCCTGCGGGTACCACGCAGGCCGTTCCGCCGGCAAAGTCGGCAATGAGGAGTTGCCGCTCGGGGTCGTGCTCGTCGACGTGCCGCCCGAGGGCTGCTGCGAGGTCGTGTTCAGCCCCGGAATCGGCGGCGGCCACGGCAGGTCCTGCGGGTACCAGGCAGGCCGTTCGGTGGGCAGGCCCTGCGAGTTCGTGGGGCTTCCGCCCGACGTTGTGCTCGTGTTCGTCGTGGTGTTGCCCGAGGGCTGCTGCTGGGTTGACGTCTGTCCCTGGGGAACCGTCTCGAACCACGGAACCAGCGCATTCGAGGCGTTGTTCTCCTCAATCAGCGCACTGTAGGTCGCCTGATCGAGCTCACCCGTCGTTGGCAGCGGCCTCGTCGGCTGCTTTTTGTTCCACCACGTCTGGAACGACGCAAGTGCCTGCGTCGTCCTCGGCGTGAACCCACTCACGAGATCCATGGGATTTCGGCCGAAGTCCGAAGGGTTGCAATCGCTCGGGTTGCGCAGCGTCCAGCTCGCGAGGAGCGCCTGCGTATGCGGAACGACCGACGGGTCGAGCGTTGTCGTTTTCCCCGGAGCGGGCACGCCCGGGGTAGACGGCTGCGCGGGCGTCGCATTGATCGGCACGGCAAGGGGATGCTCCGGCCATACGTCCGGGATCCCGATCTCCTCGCCAGCGAAGAGCGAAACCCAGTTGCCGCTCCCCGATTGTGTGGGCTTGTGCGGATTCGCGGCTTTGAGCTCCGACCACCATTTCACGCGTGCCGGGCACGCTCCCAGCTTGGTGGCGATCTTCTGCGGCCAGTCATCCTTGAGCACCACGTACTTGCGCGCCGTGACGAGGGTCGCTCCAGTGTCACCGGCATAATGGAGCCATCCGGGCGGGATGTTCCACACGGGGTCCGACTCGGGTTTGCCGGGGTTGGCCGCGAGGAGCTCCTGGGTGCGCTCGGTCTGCCCCGTGAGCTTCTTCGTAATGCCGTGAGGCGTCTCTCCGGGGAGTGCGTGATACATGCCCCTCGTCGCATTGACGCCCGAGACCTCGCGCGCTCCGCCGCCTGCCGTAAGCGTGCGCAGGAGCCGCGGATCGTGCATGCGGAGCAGCGGCACGGCGCGGACCAACGCCTCGAGCTGCGCCGCGCTCATGGGCGAGGCCGACACGTGCTGCGATGGTCGCGGCCTCGCATCGGGGGACGCGGTGTCATCGTACGGCACTTCGGGCTCGTTGAGTTGGGGCGAAGCCATCACCGCGCCGAAGTTGAGCCGAGGACGCTTCGGCTGCGGCGGCTCCGGCAATGCCTCCGGCTCCGGCTCGTCGGCAATGATCTGCGACAACAGCAGCCCCGCGTCTCGCTTGCGCTTGTACTCCGCCGGGTGATAGACGCGCAGTCGCGCCTCCTGCACGTACATCGGGTCTCCAGTGCGCTTCGTCATCTGCTCCGCGTCGGCGAGGATCTTTCGCTCACGCCTCGTGATCTTGCGCTGCGGCTTTCCGGAACGCGGCTTCTTCGTCGGGGGCTTCTTTTTTGCCACCTGCGAGCGGACGAGGCTTTCCACCGCGCCGCCGGCCATCTTTCCGATGTTGGCACCGATGGAAGCGCCGGCCCCGCCCGCGAGGGTCCCGAGCCCCGCGCCGGCAATCGCGCCGATGCTCTCGCCGATGCCCCCGCCGCCCCCGCTGGGCTTGGAGCCACCGCCCCCTCCGCCTCCCAGGACGGACGAGAGCAGTTGCGCCCCACCACCGATGAGCGTATCGAAAAAGTCCCCCGTATCGTCATCGAACGGCGTCGCGGTATCCTCTTCGGGCGCGCCGCTGGTCTCCTCGTCGGTCTCGTAAGACAAAGTGATGGCCTTAGGCATACCGAAATGCCTCCTCTCCCTGGTTCGGTTGTGTTCCGTGCGACGGCTCTACGAGGCCATCGGACGCTCGATCGTGCGCGGGCAAAGGCTCCAGCGGCACTTGGTTACTTCAATGTTCTTCGGCCGGACGATGGCCGTAGCGTCCACGTCGTATTCGTTCCCCATGGGGCCGGCGAACTGGCCCGCCTTGTTGAAATGCGAGACGACGAGTACCGTAGGACGCATCATCGCGACCGTTTCGAGGAGCGTGGTCTGCTCGACGTAGCTGCGCGCCCAGCGTTGGAGCGAGTCCACGACGATCACGGCGGCGTTGGGCGGTACGGCTTGGAGAGCATCGCGCCAGCCGACTTTGCTGCCGCTCCCGCTGCGCCTGCTCACGAGGCGAATGTGCCGCGACGACGAACCTGTGCGCGGGAAGAGTTCCTGCACGAGGTTTCGGTTCTGCTCCGCGTCGAGCCAGTATCCAAGGCCGTCGAGCTTCTGTGCGATCTGCGCAGCGAGCTCGGCGCAGAGCGTCGATTTCCCGGCACCAGGAGCGCCACCCACGAGTACCTTCAGGCCGAGCACGACGCCCCCGAGTGCACGTGAGAGAAGCGCGGAGAAATGTGTTGGCCGTAATGGCGTGCTACGCTCTTCGAGCGATTCCACAACGATGCCCGGCGGGACCTCGTGCGGGATGAGCTCCCACACGGTCGCGCCGCATGCGCAGTATCCTCCGCAAAGCTGGGGTCGCCGCCGCAGACAGACGGCGCATCGAAGAGGCGGTTTCGACATGGCATCACCAGTAGTTCGTTCTTGCGAGCCAGGCGGGCGGGATACGCCCGATCGTCGAGTTCAAGATGGTTGGGTCCGCGGGTTGCCATCGGCCATTCACGAAGACCTCCGCGAGGATATGCGGAAAGTCTTGCTCGGGGCGAACGGGCTTTTCGCGGGCCGGGATTCCGCAGGCGCGGCAGAGCGTAACGAAGACGCGCGTCTTCGCGTCGCAGTCGCCAAAGCCTCGGAAAAGCGTCACGGCCGAGTCTTCGAGCACTTCGCGGCGCGGGTCGCGGACATAATCGATTGCATACTGGCAGAACTTCAGGATCGCGGCGGCGCGCTCGTGGCTCGGCAAGCGTCGGAACACCGCGGCCCAGCGCTGGACCTCGGGGAGCAAGAGATCGCGCTTGCTGCCCTCGGCCATGTATCGCGCTTTCGCGAGGTTCGAGGTGAAGTGGACGATACGCGGGCGGATCATTTGGCACCGCCCTTTTCCGCCATGACGAGCACTTCGCCGAAGGCTTCGGGCGAGAACCCAGTCGAGGCGAGTTCCTTGAGTTTCGCGAAGAGGTCGGGGTTGTTGCCCAGGAGCTGGATGCCCTGCGCCACGGCACCGCCGAGCGGGTCGGCGGGGTGCGACGGATCCGACGGAGCGGGAACGAGGCCCGCGGCCGTGAGGTGCGGCGCGAGATGGGTCGGTTTGTGCGTCCGCGACTCGGGCCGCGCACTCGCGGGCGGCGGCGGAGGCGGCGGAGGCGGCGGGAGCGGCGCGCTCACGAAAGGAGGCTCCGGCGGCGGAGGAGGCGGCGGCGGGGGCCTCGGCGCGGGCGCGACATTCTGCGGTCCGTCCGTGCACTGCACGGGCGCCGCGGGCTGCACGCGCACGGACGCCACGTGCTCGAGCTGCGGGAGCTCGACGGGGGCGGGCGGCGTAGGGGTGGCTTGCACGGGCGCGGGCTGCGCGGGGGCGGGCGCGGATTGCGTGGGCGCCACGGGGGCGGGCGCAGCGGTCTGCCGCAAGATCATCCCCATCGGGGTTTGGATCATCTCCCAGCCCTCCCAAGCCAAAGGCGCCGTGGGCCACGGATTCGGCGGGGGAGGCGGGGGCGGTGGCGGTGGCGTATTCGCAGCGGTCGTGGTCTTTACGAGGGTGAGGAGCTTGGCAATCTCGCCGAACTCGTCTCCCCCGCCGCCACTACCACCACCGAGGTTCTTCGCGATCTCGATCCCGCGCTCCATCCCTCGCTCGTACCCGGCCCCGCCGCTCGGCTTGCCAGCGTCGTTTCCGCGGAGCAGCGGCACGATCTCGCGCACGACTTCGAGGGTCGAGTTGGATTGCGGCTGCTGGCGGTCGAGGAGCGGCACGATCATGTCGCGCATGACTTCCAGCGCCGGGTTGGACTGCGGCTGCTTCGCCGTTTCGACGATCGAGCGCATGAGCGCGGCCTGCGTATTCGCGCTGGTTTCGAGGATGACCCGGAGCAGCGTGAGGAACTCTGCTCCCATCATCGGAGCCGGCGCCGGTGCCGGCGTGGGCGTGGGCGCGGGATAGTAGTACGGCGGCGCCACGGCCGGGTTGACGGGAGGCGCAGCGGGCGCCGGTCGGGGCGCCTGCGGCTCCTGGACGAAGGGCTTCCGTGCCGGGCCAGCGAAGTAGAGCATCTCGGACTTGGCCGTGTAGCGATGCGTCTTCCCGCACATGGCATTGAGCTGATACCAGCACTCACCACCGTACATGTCGATGATTTGCTGCCAGCTTCGCAGCTCGGAGCCCTTCCACGCCGTCGGGCAGACCTCACGCGTTTTGTCGGGAAGGATGCGGACGATCTGAATGAGGTCGAATCTTCGCGGATCCGGACCTACCTCGGTTTCCGGCCGAGGAAACAGTGGATGACCGCCGAGATCAGCGGGCTCGTCCGAGGGCGCCATGGGTTCGGCTTGGATCATGGCTTGGACCTCCTTTTCTCAACGGGCTTTCGCGCCGGGCCCGAGAAGTAGAGCTTCTCGGACTCCGCCGTATATCGAAAGGTCTTGCCGCATTGCGCGATGAGCTGATACCTGCACTCACCCCCGTACAGGTCGATGATCTGCTGCCAGCTCCGCAGCGCGACCGCGGGCGCTTTGGGTTCGGTCTGGGCCGTGGCTCGGACCGTGCCGTTGCGCGGATCCGGCTCGACGGCAGACGACTGCCCGTCGAGCGCAGTGGGCTCTGCGTCGTTCATAATCCCCTTAGCCTGGAGAATGCATGGCTCTTCGATTTGTTGCAACGATAAAGTTGTGCGTGGGTTCACGCGGTCGGTTTGCCCAAGTAATTTGATCACAAACGATGCGACGCTCGGTTGCGCCGGACCAGCGCATTTGAAGGGGTTCCGGCGCCCCATCGCGGGGCGGCGAAGACCCCTGCTCGAGGGGAGGCGCGCGGCGTGTTGTGATGGCCGTCGGCAAGCTCGCTCGGGACCGATCTAGCATTCAAGTAGCCACCTCCGGTCATGTCAGGTTCTTTGTGCTGCAACCCCTCGATACGCTCTGGAGAGTCGCTCGCTCCAGACGGTAGGGAGGCTCGCGCCGCATCCCTCGGAATTTGATGCTACCAAGGGTTTCCATTCTGGACCTTCGTCAACGACGTGCTGTTCGTATCGCGAAACGACTCCCTCGGAGACAGCCTGAACGTCGGCCCTTTCTACGTCACGCGTGCGTCAGGTGCCGCGCGCGAGGATTCTTGCACGGATCGCCGAGTGCGAGATCGTCGTCCCGGCGGCTGGATTTCGAGCGTGTTCAGTGTTTCGATTGAAGAACGGTGCGGTTGACCCCGGTCGAACCTCGCTCCTCCGTGCGTGACGAGGGTCCGGATCGTGTCCGCGTGAGCCGTGCAGGACGGAAATGGGACATGGCCCCAGCGTGAGCGTTTCCGCGGAAAGCCGCGGGTTTTCCGAGGACCGTCGGAGAAATACCCCGAGTGGAAGCCCCGGCGGAGTCAAGGGGTTCGGCTCGGGGAGCGTTCGCTCGAGGTGACTCGGGCTCGGTCGCGTCGAGCTGCGCGAGGAGCGGGGTGTCATTGGGGGCGTCTGGTGTGCGAGAACGCACGGCGGGGGCAAGGGTGCGGCTCGATCGAGCGGTTGGTTTCCCGAGGCAGCGAAGCGGATTTCGAGTGCTCCCAAAGATTCGGACCTTCATTTCAAGGGGTCGGTCCCGAAGACTTCCGAGAAATCAGCCGAGGATTGGCTCGGCCGCGGAGCGGTAGGACGAGCTTTCGTGAGGTCTCCGCGAGAGGGCTGCGGGGAGCATGCGAATTGTGGGTCGATTTCTCGGCGGTCCTCGGAACGCCACGCGGCGAAATAAGGGGGAGCGTTCAGGCTCCCCTATCGAAGCTCGGAAATGCGAACTTCGGTGGCAACCTGACGATTTTATTAGCGAAATGGCTTGAAAGTCGGCGCTGACATGCCGTACATTCCGGCGAGCCGACGCTGGGGAGGGGTCGCTCACCGAGAGCTCGAGCCCCCTTGCGCGCGTCGAGGAGGGTATCGGCATGTCTGCAAAGCAGAAGGCGGCCGAGCGCGGGGGCGCGCCGTGGGTGTCGCTGGACCGGGCGGCGGCGCATCTCGGGCTGAACGCGGCGCAGCTCCGCAAGACGCTTGAGCGTCGCGCCACGCGCGCGGCCGACGGCGGGACCGAGGCGATGGTCGACGGCGTGCGCGCGCGCAAGTTCGGGCGGCTGTGGCGCGTGAGGTTCTCGGAGGCGTGGGGGGCGCCGTGAGCGTCTCGATTGGAATGAGGGAAGGACGGAAAGGAGGTTGCCGTGGCGTTGCGAAAGGTGATGCGGCGAGGGGAGCCGCGGTTGTTCATCGATATCCGGTTCCGGAAGAAGGACGGGTCGCGCGGGCGGCTGCGCAAGGACGCCCAGGTCCAGACGCTCGTGGCGGCGCGCGCGGAGGAGAAGCGATACCTCGTCGCCATTGCGCAGCACGGTGAGCCTTACGTGGCGGCGGGGGATGCGGCGGCCCCGGTGGTGCCTTCGAGGAAGTCGTTCGCCGAGGTAGTCGACGAGTTCAAGTCGACGTTCATGATCACCGAGCTGAAGGTGACGTCGCGCAAGGGGTACGAGGGTGTGCTCGACGCGACGCTGGTTCCGAGGTTCGGCGGGCGTGGGGTCGACGAGGTGGACGGCGTCGCGGCCGGGGAGCTCGACCTCGAGCAGTCGAAGCGCGGTAACCGCCCGGCCAACTACATCCCCCAGCGCCGCGCCCGGCACCGGCGCTGTCCGCGCCCCGGCCGGGTCTGTCGACACTCGCGCGGCGCTCTCGCCGCCCGTCAGCCTTCCGACGTCGCCAGG
>NZ_JARZHI010000105.1:0-25534 GCF_029946465.1 Polyangium sorediatum | reverse complement strand
CGTCACGATGTTCGGCTTCGGCGCGGCCGGCTTCGCGACGGGCGCGGGCGCGGGCGCGGCCGGCTTCGCGGCCGGCTTCGCGGCGACGGCCGGCTTTGCCTGGGCCTCCCCCGCGGCGGCCGGCGCGGCGGCGCTCGGCGCGCCGGCTTGCGGACGATCCCGACGCGGACCTGCGCCCTCGGGACGCGGCCCACGATCCGGCCTCGGCCCACGGTCCGGCCTCGGCCCACGATCCGGACGCGGACCCCGGTCCGGCCTCGGCCCACGGTCCGGGCGCGGGCCACGATCGAAGCGCGGCGGCCTCTCGCCGCCTTCGGCGCGGGCTTGACCTTCTCCGGGCGGACCGGCCGGGCGGGGCGGGCGCGGGGCCGGGCCCATCGCCGAGCGCGCGGCGTTCGGGCCGGGGCGCGGGCGCATCCCTTCTTCCTGACGCGGAACGAAGTCGCCGCCGTGGTCCCTGCGGGGGCCGCGGGGCGGCGGCCTGCCGCTGCTCGGCCTCGGGGTGCCGGCGGGCGGGCGGGGTCCACGCATGTCGATCCGGCGCACGCCTTCCGGCCTCCCGCCGGGGCCGCTCGCGGCGGCGGCGGGCTTCGGCGCGGGCGCGGCGGCGCCTTCACCTGCGGCCGGCTCCGTCTTCGCCTCCCCGGCCTCTTGCGCGGGCTTTCCTTCTGCCGGGTTCTCGCCCCCGGGCTCGCCCTCGCGCCGCGTGCTCGCCGAGCGGACGATCCTGCGCGTCTTCTTTTCCGGGTTGTCGCTATCGTCCTTGGTGGTCATTTCGAGGCTCCCCTGGGGATTGACTTTGCCCAGGCGTCAAACATGGGCAATCGCATCGATTTCGACGGCGGCGCCCTTCGGCAGCGCCGACACTTGGATGGTCACGCGTGCGGGCGGCTCGGCGCCCACGACTTCTCCGTAAATCCGGTTGACGACCGCGAAATCGCCGAGATCGACGAGCCAGATCGTCGTCCGCGCGACGTCGGCCCAGGACGCGCCGGCGGCGCGGAGCACCTCGCTGAGGTTCGCGAGCGCTTGCTTCGTCTGCGCCTCGATCCCGCCCGCGACGAGCTCCCCCGTCTTCGGGTCGATCGGGATCTGGCCGCTGCAAAAGACGAGGTTCCCGGCGCGCGTGGCCTGCGAATAGGGGCCGATCGCGGCGGGTGCTTCGGTCGTGGAAATGATGGTTTTCGGCATCTCTCGTACCCTCCGTTCAGCCGAAGCTCTTCCGGCCTTCGATGGCGCGGCCGAGCGTGACTTGATCGGCGAACTCGAGGTCACCGCCGTGGGGCACGCCGCTCGCGATGCGGGTCACGCGCGCGCCGAGCGCGGCCATCTCGCGCGCCACGAGCAGCGCCGTCGCCTCGCCGTCCACCGACGGCGGCGTCGCCACGAGCACCTCGTTCACCGGCGCCTCGGCGTCCGTCACGATGCGCTTGAGCTGCTCGAGCGGCAGATCCTCGGCGGAGATCCCGTCGAGCGGCGAGAGCAGCCTCCCGAGCACGAAATACTTCCCGCGCATCACCCCGCTCCGCTCGATGGCGAGCAGGTCTTGCACCCGCGCGACCACGCAGAGCAGCGCTTTGTCGCGCCGCTCGTCCCGGCAGATCGCGCAACACACGGGCTCGCCCGGCTGCGCGCCTTCGGCGATCTCGCCGATGTTTCCGCAGCGATCGCAGGGCCTCACGTGGTCGCGCAACACGGCGAGCTCGGTGCCGAGATCGTGCGCGACCTCCTCGTCCGCCGTCGCCAGGAACAGCGCGAAGCGTTGCGCGGTCTTCTCGCCGACGCCTGGCAGCCGCGCGAACAGGTGCGCGACGCGCGTGAGGCGTTCGGGTAGGGAAGAGCTGCGCGTGACGTAGGAGGTGGGGCTCCGCGTGGCCACTACGTGTGCATTCCCGGGATCTTCACGCCGCCCGTGACCTTGGCGATCTCGGCTTCGACGTACTTGTCGGCCTGCTCGAGCGCGGAGTTCGCTGCGACCGCCACGGCGTCGAGGGCCATCTCCAGGCCTTCGGCGGCGAGGAACTCCGGATCGATCGCGATCTTCCGGACCTTGCCTTCGCACGTCACGGTGACCGTGACCTTGTCCGACGCGGCGGTCGCCGAGATCTCGTGGTCCTTGATCTTGGCTTTCGCCTCGTCGATTTTGCGCTGCATCCGGGCCGCTTGGCGGACCAGCTCGTTCATTCCACCGCGAAATTGCATGGGAGGCGGGTGTATGCCGTGAAGTCGGCGGGGCCGCAAGGCCGGACGAACGCCCGCGCGCGCCTCTTTGCTCACGCGGCGCGCCCGCCGTGGCGGTCCGGCTGCGTCGCAAGACGCCAGCGCGCCTTTCTGCTACGCCGAGGCGGCGATGAGCTACGTCGTCCTCGCGCGCAAGTACCGACCGCAGTCGTTCGAGGACCTCGTCGGTCAGGGGCACGTCTCGACCACGCTCGAGAACGCGATCGCCAAGAACCGCGTCGCGCACGCCTTCTTGTTCACGGGCGTCCGCGGCGTCGGCAAGACAACGAGCGCGCGTATCCTCGCGAAATCGCTCAACTGCGTGAAGGGTCCGACGTCGAAACCCTGCCAGGCGTGTGCTCCTTGCAAGGAGATCACCGTCGGCAGCGACGTCGACGTCCAGGAGATCGACGGCGCGAGCTACACGGGCGTCGACGACGTCCGCAAGCTCCAGGAGAGCTTGCCGTACCGGCCTTCGCGCGACCGGTTCAAGATCTTCATCGTGGACGAGGTCCACATGCTCTCGAACAACGCGTGGAACGCGTTCCTCAAGACGCTCGAGGAGCCGCCGCCGCACGTGAAGTTCATCTTCGCGACGACCGAGGTCCACAAGATCCCGGTCACGATCCTGAGCCGCTGCCAGCGCTACGACTTCAAGCTCATCAGCGCGCTCTCGATCACCGCGCGCCTGCGCTTCGTCCTCGATCAGGAGGGCGTCGCGTTCGAGGACGCCGCGCTCTCCATCATCGCCCGCGAGGCGGCGGGCAGCATGCGCGACGCGATGAGCCTGCTCGATCAGGTCCTCGCGTGGGTCGGCGTCGACGGCGACAAGCTCACGGCCGAGGGCGTCGCGCGGGTCCTCGGCGTCGCGGATCGCTCGGTCCTTCACGGCCTCGCGGCCGCGCTCGTCGACGGTGACGCCGAGACGTGCCTGCGCACGGTCTCCGACCTCGCGCACCAGGGCTACGATCTCCCCCACGTCGCGCGGGACTTCCTCGCGCATTTGCGGGACCTCGTGGTCGCCAAGGTCTCCGCGGATCCGACGGGCTTGCTCGACCTCGCCGACAGCGAGCTCACCGACGTCAAGACCCTGGCGGCGCGCGCGGACGCGGACGACCTCGCGCGCTTGCATCAGGGGTTCTCGCGCTCCTACGACGACATCACGCGGAGCGGCCAGCCTCGCGCGGCGCTGGAGATGACGCTCGTGCGCCTCTCGCGCCGGCCGCCGCTCCTGCCGGTGGACGAGCTCTTGCGGCGGATCGGGGACATGGAGCGCCGCCTGCTCGGGGGAGGCGGCGGCGCGCCCGGGGCCTCGGGCGGCGCCGGGCAAGGACGGCCCATGCAAGGCGGCGGCGCCCCTCCCGGCCAGCGTCGGGCGTCTGCCTCCGAGGCTTCCTCGTCTTCCCCAGCCCCATCGGCGTCTTCCCCGGTGCCTCCACCAGGTTCCCAGGTCGCTCCCGCGCCTTCACGGGTCGCTCCCGCGCCTTCATGGGTCGCTTCCGCGCCTTCCCAGGTCGCTTCCGCGCCTTCCCAGGTCGCTCCCGCGCCTTCCCGGGTCGCTCCCGCGCCTTCCCAGTTCGCTCCCGCGCCTTCCCAGTTCGCTCCCGCGCCTTCCCAGTTCGCTTCCGCGCCTTCCCAGTTCGCTTCCGCGCCTTCCCAGGTCGCTCCCGCGCCTTCCCAGGTCGCTCCCGCGCCTTCCCAGGTCGCTCCCGCGCCTTCACGGGTCGCTCCCACGCCTTCATGGGTCGCTCCCGCGCCTTCCCAGGTCGCTCCCGCGCCTTCCCGACCGCCTCCGGCCAACGGCGCCGCCTACACGAACGGCGCGGCCCCCACGAACGGCGCCGGCCGCATGGCGGCCCCGAGCGCCTCCGACCTCGCCACGTTTCGCGCCGTGATCGAGCTCGTCCGCGCCAAGCGCGCGCCGCTCGCCTCCGTGCTCGAACACGCCGCGCTGCTCCGCATCGGCCCCGACGGCCTCGCGCTCGGCTTCGAGGACAACTCGTTCCTCGGCAAGCAAGCACAAGACCCCGTCGCCAAGGAGGCCATCCGCGCCGCCCTCGCCGCGCATTTCGGCGGCACGCCCGAGGTCACGTTCGAGACGCTCCGCCCGCAAAGCGGCGCCGTCACCGTCGCGCAGATCGACGGCGCCGACCGGCGCGCCCGCCTCGACAACGCGCGCCGCGCCATCGCCGATCATCCCCTCGTCACGGCTGCGATCGAGCTGCTCGGCGCCGAGCTGCGCGACGTACGCCTCGGGCACGAAGACGCCGCCGCCGCCGAACGCATGAGCACGCGCTAACCTTCGCCATGCGCTTCTCCCCCTTTGCCGCGACGATCGCGGCCATCTCGCTCCTCGCGCCCGCCGCCTCCCACGCAAACGGCCGCTTCCCCATCGCCGACCAGCTCGTCGTGGATCCCAAGGATCCTGCGCACATCGTCCTCCGCACCACGTACGGCATCCTCGAGACCTCGAACACGGGCAGCTCGTGGTCGTGGATCTGCGAAGGCGCGGTCGGCTACGGCGGCACGCAAGATCCAGCGATCGGCGTGCTCGCGGACGGAACGATCCTCGCCGGCGTCTTCGAAGGCCTCAGCGTCAGCCACGATCGCGGCTGCGCTTGGGGCTTCGTCGAGGCCCCCTTGAAGGACGAGTACGTCATCGACGTCTCCGTGCACCGCGACGACCCCACGCGCGCTGTCGCGATCACCTCCACCGGCAAGGGCACCGACGGCTTCCACGTGATCATCGCCGAGACAGCCGACAGCGGCGGCACCTGGACGCAGGCCGGAAAGCCGCTCCTCAGCGACTTCATCGCCCTGACGGTCGACGTCACGCCCTCGAACCCGCAGCGCCTCTACGCGAGTGGCATCGTCGGCAAATCGTTCGCGCCTGCGATCGAGCGCTCCGACGATCGCGGCGAGACGTGGACGCGCACCTACCTCGACGCGGCCTACGCGAAGTTCGTCCCCTTCCTCGCCGCGATCGACCCGCAAAACCCCGACCGCGTCTACCTGCGCCTGAGCGGCGATCCGGTCGACAAACTCCTCGTCAGCGACGACGCCGGCGCGACGTTCACCGAGGCCTTCACGGGTACGGACGATCTGCTCGGCTTCGCGCTCTCACCCGACGGCACGCGTGTCGCGATCGGCGGCCCCAAGGACGGCGTCCAGATCGCGAACACGGCCGACCTCGCGTTCCAGAAGGTCAGCAGCATCTATACGCGGTGCCTCACGTGGACGACCGCGGGCATGTACGCGTGCGGCAACCAGTTCGTCGACCACTTCACGGTCGGCTTCTCGAAGGACGAGGGCAAGACGTTCGAGAACATCTACAACCTGCCCGACATCTGCCCGCTCGAATGCGGCGAGGGCGCGACGACGCCGACGGCGTGCTTGATGACCTGGCCCGGCATCGCGGCCACGCTCGGGATCGATCCGAGCGCGTGCGGCGGCATCGGCGCGGGCAGCGGATCGGGCAGCGGCAGCGGCGGCAGTGGGCCGCGCGAGCTGGAACCAGCCGGCGGGTGTGATTGCGGCCTGGGGAGCGCGTCGGGCGCGTCCGGCGCCGCGGCCCTCGGCGGCCTCGCGGCGCTCGTCTTGCGCTTGCGCCGCCGGAAGGATCGCCGCGCACCCGCCGCGAAGACGCGCTAACGCAGCGCCGCCCGCACGCTCTCCTCGACGATCCCCAGGAGCGCGTCGAGATCGTCGTCCGTGATCGTGAGCGGCGGCGCCACGTACACCACGTCCCCGAGCGGCCGCAGATACGCGCCGCGCCGCCGCGCCTCGGCATACACCCGCCAGCCGAGCTCCCCGAGGTACCCCGCGCCCTTCGACAGATCGAGCGCTCCGATCATCCCGAGCGATCGCGCCCGCGACACGCCCGGGATCTCCCCCATCGAAGCGAACGTCTTCGTGATCCGCGCGGCCTTCGGCTGGGCCTTTGCGAGGATCTCCTCCTCGCGGAAGATCGCGAGCACCTCGCGCGCGATGGCCGCGCCGAGCGGGTTTCCGCAGAAGGAATGGCCGTAATAAAAGGCTCGCTCCGGCGCCCCGAGGAACGCGTCGAAGACCCGCCGCGTCGCGAGCGTCGCCGCCATCGGGAACATGCCGCCGGAGAAGCCCTTCGCGCAGCACATCAGATCGGGCGTGATGCCCGCGCGCTCGCTCGCCCACATCGTCCCCGTGCGCCCGTAGCCCGTGAACACCTCGTCGATCACGAGCAGCACGTCGTACCGATCGCAGAGCGCGCGCGCATGCCGCAGGTACGCCGCGTCGTACATCCGCATCCCCGTCGCGCCTTGCACGAGCGGCTCCAGCACGACCGCCGCGATCGTGTCGCTCCCCTCGGCGAGGAGCTTCTCCAGGGCCGCGAACGCCCGCGCGTAGCCCGCGTCGGAAGGCGCGTCGCCCTCGGGCGTCGGCACGTGGATGCACTCGAGGAGCACGCCTGCGAAGGGCTTGCGAAACACCTCCACGCCCCCGAGGCTCGCCGCGCCGATCGTCTCGCCATGGAACGCGCCGTCGAGCGCCACGAACCTGCGCCGCGCGGGCCGCCCCTCGTTGTGCCACATCTGCACCGCGAGCTTCAGCGCGACCTCGACCGCCGTCGACCCGTCGTCGCTGAAGAACACCTTCGTGAGCCCCGGCGGCGCGATCGCCACGAGCTCCTCGCCGAGCTTCGCCGCGCCCTCGTGCGTCACGCCCGCGAGCGACACGTGGCAGAGCTTCTCGGCCTGCCGCGCGAGCGCCGCCACGAGCCGCGGGTGGTTGTGCCCGAGCGTCGAGACCCACCAGCTCGAATTCGCGTCGAGGTAGCTCCGCCCGTCGACATCGAAGAAGCGCGCGCCCGCGGCGCGCTCGACGACCAGCGGATCGACCTCGTCGATGTACCGCTGCATCGGCGTGTACGGGTGCCACACGTACTGCTTGTCCGCGCGCACGATCTCCGCGCGCCGCGCGGCCCTCTTGTCGTCGACCTTCGTCACGCCTTCCTCCCGGCGAACGCGCGCCGCACTTCCACCGGCATCGGCGGCAGCGAGCTCGTCCGACTGATCTCCGGCGGCACCGACCTCCGCCCCGGCGCAGGCTCGCCCTGCTGCGGCAAGAAGATCCGCACCTCCGTCCCTGCGCCCACGTCGCTCTCGATCGAGAGCCGCCCGCCGTGCGCGTCCACGATACGCGCCACGATCGCGAGGCCGAGCCCCGTCCCCGCCGCGCGCGTCGTGAAGAACGGATCGAGCGCGCGGTCCCGCACCGACGTGTCCATCCCCTCGCCCGTGTCCGCGACGCGCACCTCGACCCCGGACGCGCCGCTCTCCGCGTGCGGCACGAGCGTCACCGTCAAGGCTCCGCCGGTCGGCATCGCTTGCATCGCGTTCGTCACGATGTTCTCGAACACCTGCCTCAGCAGCATCGGATCCGCGTGGATCTTTTCGAGCGGCTCCGGCTCCACGAGCGTCACCTTCACGATCGTCTGGTTCTGCGAGAGCGAAAGCGCGCGCTCCACGATCTCGCGCGGCGCCACGAGCTGACGCTCGCACCGCACGGGCCGCGCGTAGCGCAGGAGATCCCCCACGAGCCGGTTCAGCCGCGACGCCTCCTCGTCCAGGATGCCGAGCAGCGTCTGCCGATCGTCCTCGCCGAGGCCTTCGCGCCGCAACGTCGCCACGGCGGTCGTGATGATCGCCAAGGGGTTCCGCACCTCATGCGCGATCACCGCCGACAGCTCGCCGACGGCCGCGAGCTGCTCCTTGCGCACGAGCTCCGCCTGCGCCGCGCGCAGCTCCTCGTACGCCCGCGCGATCTCCGCCGACCTCTGCTTCAGCTCCGACGCGCGCTCCTCCAGGCGTTGCCGCAGCGCCACGTAACGCGACAGGAGCGACATCACGACGCCCATCACGAACGCCGCGTACGCGTACGGGCTCGTGAGCGGCTTGCCTTGCCCGAGCACCCCGTAGAGCGCGTCGTAGCCCGTGCTCACGACGAACGCGATCGAGCCCCACAACGACGGGAGCAGATCCGCCCGGCCGCGCAGCGCGCTCCGCACGAACACCGTCGCGCCGAAGATCGCCGCCGCGAACGAGCCGACCGACACCAGCGCCGCCAGCGGGTGCGCCGGCGTCGCGACCTCCACGACCGAGAGCCCGAGCAACGACACCGGCGCCTCGGCCACGGTGTCGAGCTGCCGCACGTGCTCGACGATGCTCGCGCCCCCGAGCAGCGCCGCCGCGCCGTAGATCGCGACGAGCACCCGCGGGGCGAGCCGCACCTGCGAGAGCTGCGCGACCACGTGCACGAGCAGCGCCGCCCCGAGCACGCGCCCCACGTCCGAAGCGAGCAGCGCCATCCGCACGACCGCCCCGTCGCGCATCAGGTGCAGCGCCGCCGCGCCCGCGGTGTGGACCGAGAGCGCGAGGCAAAAGACCCCGAACAGCACGAAGTCGGCCTCGCGCCCGCGCAGGCGCTCCCTCCGCGTCGCGATGAAGCAGAACGTGGCGATCGCGACGTACGCGACCACCCACGCGCTCAAGAATCCGGCGATGGAGTGGGCGTGCACGGTCCTCGGAGCTTTCCCCGATCCGGCGAACCTGGGCCATCGGGAAGCGGCCTCATCGTCGGTCCGGGAAGGGCCTTCGCCCGCGGCGAGCATGCGCGTGGACCCGGGCCCCGACAAGCCCGTTTTTTGACGCTCGCGACGCCCGGATCCGCGCCTCGATGTGAAACGGTTGCGGCCCGCGCAACTTTTTCCCCGGTAGATGTCGTTACCAGGGTCCTCGATGACGAAGCCCCCACGGGCAATCCGGCTCCGTGTCGGGCCGGTCGCGTGCACCGGCGTGGACCGTTCAGGGCACGTTGCTTGCTTCTTTCGCTCCGGATCCTTCAGTCTTTCTCCGTTACGAAGGATCCACCGGAGGTTTCGACCCATGGCGCGTGCGTCGGGCAGATCGACAGGGATGCTCGAGAAAAACGGCTCGACCGGCGTGGGATCACGCGCGGCTTTCCGAGCGACCTTGGCCCTCGCGATGCTCGTGCTCGCGCCTTTTGCCGTGGTCTTCGCTGCGTGCTCGGCCGAAGCGCCGCTCGGGGCGCGACCTGGAGAAGGGGGCAGCGGCGGCAGCGGCGGCAGCGGCGGCAGCGGCGCCGGCCCGATCGTGGGCCCCTGCGTGGATGGCCAAGAGCGCGACTGTCACCTCACGATCGGCGAACAAAACGGGATCCTCACCTGCCTCGACGGCACGCAGGCGTGCGTCGAAGGCACGTGGGCCCCTTGCGCCGAGGGCACCATCTCCTCGCGCATCGCGCCGCCGAAGGCGAAGATCCACGAGACCTCGGCGCGCCCCGACGACGGCGACATCATCATCCTCAACCACGTCGCGAGCGCTTGCATCAACAACCCCTGCGATCCTTCGTGCCAGGTCTTCGACGAGCAGCCCGACGCCGGCCTCACGCCCGACGCGGGGGCCAGCGTCTACAACTGGCAGAACGGCGACCTCAGCGATTTCCCGAACGGCCTCGTGAACAAGGGCCTGAAGGAGCCGTGCTCGCAGGCGAGCGACTGCCAGTTCAACATGCAGTGCGAGAGCCCGAGCTCGAACACGTGCTCGCACCACAAGTGCTCCATCGGCGAGGGGCTCTACCCCGATTGTGATCCGTGCGTGAAGTCGATCTGCACCGCGGATCCGACCTGCTGCCTCATCCCGTACGCCGGCACGTGCGCGCACGACCCGTGCGTGACGGGCGTCGGCTTGAAGAAGACGTGCAGCACCTGCGTGAACACGGTCTGCACGGCGAATCCGAGCTGCTGCACCGGCACGTGGACGCAGGCTTGCGTGGACGCCTTCGCCGTCGCCTGCCCGAAGAGCTGCGCCGGGGTGCAAGGGAACTGGACGCCGAGCTGCGTCGACAAGGTCTACAGCCTCTGCGGCGCCGAGTGCAAAACCGACCCGCCCTGCACGCACAACAAGTGCTACTCGGGCGCCGCGCTGAGCGCCGCTTGTGATCCGTGCGTCGCGACGATCTGCCAGGCGAGCCCCTCCTGCTGCACGACGAAGTGGGACAACCTCTGCGTCGACAAGGTCAAGACGCTCTGCAACGAGACCTGCCCCGCGAAGGGCGTGTGCACGCCGTGGCTGCCCGGCGAGACCGACCCGAATTGCGCGGGCGTCGACCTCGCCGTCGGCGTCCCATGCAACGGCGTCGTGCCCGTCTGCAACCACGGGAAGACCGCGGCCCCCACGGGCATCCGCCTCGTGCACTTCCCGGCGAACTCGCAGCAGTACCCGAAGTGCGCGCCCGACCAGACGCAGCCCAACATGATGGAGTGCCTCACGCAGGAGCCCATCCCACCGGGCAAGTGCATCAACGTCGACGCGAACGCCTGCGGCCTCGGCAACGGCAACCGCGAGATCATGATCAACCCGCCGAAGAAGACGGCGGCGAGCCCCTACGTCACCGAGTGCTTCTGCGAGAACAACTGGTCGCTCTCGAGCGGCGGCAACGCCTGCGAGGCGCCCGATTGCTCCTCCGTCACGAGCCGGACCATCCGCCCCGTGAACATGTTCGTCCAGTTCGACCGCTCCGGCTCGATGACGACGAACGATCGGTGGGGCAAGACGACGGGCGCGCTGAAGGCGTTCTTCCAGGACCCGGCCTCGGCCGGCATCGGCGTCGCGCTGCGCTTCTGGGAGCACTTCAAGCCGGTCACCGGCTGCGACGACACGAACTGCAGCATCGACGCATGCGCGGTCCCGCTCGTCACGCTCGGCAAGCTGACGACCGCGTCGGCGCCCACCGACACGCAAGAGCAGAAGCTCGTCACCGAGATCAACAACACCACGCCCGCCGCCGACACGCCGCTCCTGCCCGCGCTCGCAGGCGCCGAGAAGTGGGCCAAGGCCTACCAGCTCGCGAACCCGAACCAGCAGACCGTCGTCGTCTTCGTCACCGACGGCTACCCGAACTCCTGCGGCAGCGACGCGACCACGATCGCGGCCTACGCCGAGGACGCGTACACGAACGCCGGCGTGCTCACCTACGCGATCGGCATCCAGGACGCGAACGTGTCGCTGATGAACCTCATCGCGCAGAAGGGCGGCACGTCCACCGCGTTCTTCGTCACCGACCAGGGCGACGCGCAGCAGCAGATGCTCTCCGCGCTGCTCGAGATCAAAGGCGACGTCGTCGCGTGCGAGTTCGATCTCCCGAACGCAGGCCTCTTCGATCCGACGGCCGCGAAGGTCACGTTCATGCCCGCAGCGGGCGCGGCCGTGGCCTTCCCCAAGGTCCTGAACCAGGCCGCGTGCGGCACGGGCTGGTACTACGACACCCCGCAGAACCCGAAGAAGATCTTCCTCTGCCCGACCACGTGCCAGACGGTGCTGAACTCGGCCGGCGCGACGATCGACGTCGAGCTCGGCTGCCCAGGCGCATACACCTCCACGACGTTCACGCACGTCTACGAGGCCAAGTGCCCCACGGGGACCAAGGTGCAGTGGGGCTACTTCGCCTACGACAGCGTCACGCCCGGCGACGCGAACCTCGCCTTCGCCGCGCGCACCGCGGACACGGCGGCGGGCCTCACGGGCGCGTTCACGTCGCTCGCGACGGCGAAGGCCTCGCCCGTCGACACGCAGCTCTGCACCATGGCCGGCCCCTCGCCGTGCCCGATCGACATGTACAAGACGCTCGGCACGCCCGGCGCGCGGCAGTCGTTCCTCGAGTTCTCCGTCACGTTCAACCCGACGACCAACAAGGGCGCCGCGCCGACCCTCAACGGCTGGGAGATCACCTACTCGTGCGTCGACAGCGAATGACCTCGCGCCTCGGGCCCCTCGCCGTGCTCTTCGGCCTCACGCTCGTCGCGTGCGGCGACGACAAGCTCCCGCCGCGCCCCACCACGACCACGTCGAGCTCCTCCGGCAGCGGCGGACAAGGCGGCACGGGCGGCATCGGCGGCACGGGCGGCATCGGCGGGCAAGGCGGCACGGGCGGCGTCGGCGGGCAAGGCGGGCAAGGCGGCGCGGGCGGCAGCCCTCCCGCGCCCGTCTGCGGCGACGGCAACTTGAACCCCGAGATCGGCGAGGAGTGCGACGACGGAAACCCCGGCGGCACCGACCTCTGCGACGCGAACTGCAAGCTCGTCACGAGCGAGATCGAGCCGAACAACACGGCCGCCCAGGCGAACACGTGGAGCTCGCCGTGGGGCGCGCAGATCACGCCGGCCGGCGACGTCGACGTCGTCTCGTTCAACCTCCCCGCGGCGTCGAGCCTCGTCGTCGAGACCCGCGACACCGGCGACGGCGCGTGCGCGAAGTCCGAGCTCGATACGTTCGTCGAGATCCTCGGCTCGAACGGCGCCACCGTGCTCGCGAGCGACGACGACGCGGGCGAGGGCTACTGCGCGCGCGCCACGCTCTCCTTCGCCGACGCGGGCCTGTACTACGCGCGTGTCACCGCCGCGCCCGCCTTCCCGAACGCGACCTTCCCCTACCGCCTCGTGATCGACAGTTTCGCCAACACCTGCGGCGACGGCGTGCGCACGCCCGGCGAGCAGTGCGACGACGGCGGCACGACCGCGGGGGATGGATGCAGCCCGACCTGCATGCTCGAGATCCACGAGAGCGAACCCAACGACACGATCGCCCAGGCAGACGTCTTCACGAGCGGCTGGCAGGCGATCCTCTCGCCCGTCGCGGACGCCGACTACGTGTCTGTCCAGGTCGCGACGAACGGCGCCACGATCACCGCGCAGACCCACGACGCCGGCCTCGGCGGCTGCGCGATGAGCACGCTCGACACGATCGTCACGATCTTCAACGCCATGGGCAACACGCTCGTCACGAACGACGACGCGCTCGGCTACTGCTCGCTCGCCAAGGCGGAGAACGTCGCAGCCGGCACGTACTTCGTGCGCGTCACGGCGGGCGGCCGCGCCTCGGATCCGAGCTACTACGGCCTCTCCGTCCTCGTCACGACCCCCTGACTTGACCGCCGGAAGCCCCGGCGTAAGGCTCGCGTCGTGCCTCAGCGCAAGCGTTACCTCTTCGTCTGCGTGAACCGCCGCCCCGACGGCACCCCCAAGGGCTCGTGCGCGCAGCGCAGCGCCGTCGAGATCCACGCTGCCCTCAAGGACGGTCTCAAGGACCGGGGCCTCGCGAAGACCGAGGTGCGCGCCTGCACGTCGAGTTGCCTCGACGTCTGCTGGGCCGGCCCGGTCATCGCCGTCGAGCCCGACGGCTACTTCTACGGCCGCGTCACCCTGGAGGACGTCCCCGAGCTGCTCGAATCGCTCGCGAACGGCACCCGCGTCGAGCGACTCGTTTTGCCCTCCAACGACTTCGACGAGAAGACCTCTGGCCCGCCGCTTCCTGCGCCCAAGCCCAAGCCGGCGGAGGGCCAGGAGCCGTGAGCGGCTTCGAGTTTCGCGAGACGATGGCGGGCAGCTACCACCGCGTGGACGAGCCGCACGTCGAGCGACCTCTCTCGTTCACGATCCGCGCCCGCAGCGCGCCGCTCCTCCGGTTCCTTCGCCGCCCCGAGGTCGAGATCGAGGGCGCGATCGACGCCCCGGGCCTCGCGGATCACCGCTACCTCCGCGGCACCCTCGGCATGGATCTCCTCCGCACGGGCACGCTCCCCTACGCGTTCCACTTCCAGGGCGACGACGACAAACCCTACGTCTTCGAGGGCCAGAAGGACGTCTCCGTCAAGGAGCTGCTCGAATCGATGACCGTCTTGCCCGGCGCCATCAAAACCGAAGAAGGCGCCCTCATCGCCCGCGCGCTCCTGCGCTTCGACGCGCGCAGCGACCTCGTCAAATTCTTGAGGAGCTTCCGGCTCTCTCGCTGACCCATTGGAGGACAAACGATGCGACGGCTCGATCCCAAGGCGAGCGTGGTGCTCGTCGTCGACGTGCAGGACAAACTCGCCGCGGCGATGCCCGAGGACCGCATGAAGGACCTCGTCCGCGCCGCCACGGTGCTGCTCGAAGCGGCCGACTTGCTCGGCGCGCGCGTGCTCGCCACCGAGCAGTATCCCGCGGGCCTCGGCCGCACGATCGCCCCGATCGGCGACAAGCTCCGCGCCATGAACGCGCCCGTCGTCGAGAAGATCGACTTCTCCGCGTGTGACGAGCGTGGCTTCGAGCGCGCGTGGGCGTCGATCGGCGCGCCGCGCACCGCGATCGTCCTCGGCATGGAGACGCACGTCTGCGTCATGCAGACCGTGCGCGAGCTCGCCACGCGTGGCACCAGCGTGCACGTCGTCGCCGACGGCGTCGCCTCGCGCCGCGACGATCACCGCGCCATCGGCCTCGATCTCTGCCGCAACGCCGGCGCCACGATCACCACGATGGAGACCGTCGTCTTCGACTGGCTCGGACGCGCAGGGACGGACGCCTTCAAGAAGCTCTCGAAGCTGATCCGCTGACACCCTGGCAATCGGACATCCTGGCACTGGCTCATCCCGTCGATTTTCGTGATCCCAGCTACCTCGCCTTTGCCAAGTTGACGAACCGTCAGACCGCGTGGACACCGTGCCTCACGGCGTGACATGTTGTCGCCATGGTTGACGAGCTGTCAGGATCTTCGACGCCCGCGCCTCCCGAGGCGAAGGCGGGGGCCGACGCGCCCACCGTGCTCGTGGTGGACGACGAGCCCAGCAATCTTGCTTCCATCGAGAAGATTTTTCAGCGCGACGGCATGCGCGTCCTCACCGCGCCGTCGGCCCGCGCGGCGCTCGACCTCCTTCGGGGCCACCGCGTCGAGGTCGTCCTGACCGACCTCATGATGCCCGGCACCAGCGGCATCGAGCTCCTCCGCGCGATCAAGCAGCTCGCCCCCGATACCGAGGTCGTCCTCATGACGGCGTACGGCACCGTGGAGACGGCCGTCCAGGCCATGCGCGAGGGCGCCTACGATTTCGTCGAAAAGCCCCTCAAGCGGATGACGATCATCAAGAGCGTCCGCAAAGCCGCGGAGCGCCGCTCCCTCGTCGCCGAAAACCGCTCCCTCCGCCAGGAGCTCAAGCTCCTGACGAAACGCGAGATCATCGGATCGAGCCCCGCGCTTCGGCGTGTCCTCGACGTCGCCACGCAAGCCGCGCCCTCCTCGGCCACCGTGCTCGTCCTCGGCGAAAGTGGCACCGGCAAGGAGCTCGTCGCTCGTTACATCCACGACCACAGCGCGCGCCGCCATGGGCCTTTCGTCGCGGTCAACTGCTCCGCGATCCCCGAAACCATCCTCGAAGCCGAGCTTTTCGGCCACGAGCGCGGCGCCTTCACTGGCGCATTCGCCCGCCGCGAAGGTCGATTCGCCAAGGCCGCGGGCGGCACCCTCTTCCTCGACGAGATCGGCGAGCTCAGCCCCTCCGTTCAGGTCAAGCTCCTGCGCGTCCTGCAGGAAAACGAATACGAGCCCATCGGCGGTGATACCGTCCGCGCCGACGTTCGAATCGTCGCTGCCACGAACAAAGATCTTCGCGCCGAGATCGCGGCGGGCCGCTTCCGCGAGGACCTCTTTTATCGTCTGAACGTCATCGCCATCACGGTCCCTCCGCTCCGGGCGCGCCGCGAGGACATCCCCCTGCTCGTCGACCATTTCCTCGGCGTGTACTGCGCGAAGAACAATCGCGGCCGCCTCGAAGCCCCGCGCGAGGTCATCGCGCGCTTGCTCGACTACTCGTTCCCGGGAAACGTCCGCGAGCTGGAGAATGTGATCGAGCGCGCCGCCGTGCTCTGCCGCGGCGAGAAATTGTCCGTCGAGGACCTCCCCGAGTCGATCCGCGAGAGCCTCGCGGCCGCGCCCGAGACGATCACGTTCTCGGTCGGCACGCCGCTCGACGAGGTCGAACGCCGGCTCATCCGGGAGACCTTGCGTTACGCCCATGGCGACAAATCCGTCGCGGCCCAGCTCCTCGGGATCTCCACCCGCACGATCTATCGCAAGCTCGGAGAGATCGAGGGTTGATCACCGGGAAGACCGGCGCTCCCCCGGCGCTTGAAAATCCGATTGTCACTTTGGCAATCCTCGCCGCCCCCACCCTCCCCCCTTCGCCACGTTGTCGATCGTGGCCTTCCCGCGCGAAAAAAGGGGCGGGAAGCGCTAGGATCGGGGCTGGCACGTCTCTCGCTAGTACGGAGCTGGGCTCATGGGACTCGACGCGATCCTGAAGCGCTACTTTCCCGCGGTCATCTGCCTCTTGATCGCCTCCGCCGCCTATTTTCAGGCGTCCGGAATGGGCGAGCTCGTCGCCGGCAGCGTGCTGCTCGATCCGTCGTCGATGCCGCCGCCTCCGCCGCCGCCCAAGGGTGGCGTGCCGCACACGAGCTCCGGACAGGAGCGCAGCGTCAACGCCGCGCCGATCCTGGGCCGCAATCCGTTCGACTCGATCACGGGCCCACTCGACGGCAAGCCCGTCGAGCTCCCGAGCGCGTCCGAGGCGCCGCCGCCCGACAACAGCGATCCCTATAACGATCCCGTCTGCGACGTCGGCAAGGTCCTTTTGATCACGCAATCGGAGGATCCCGATTGGTCGTTCGCGGCCATTGCGGGCTCGGACGGCAAAGCGACGCTCCGTCGGCGCGGCGACGACGTCTCGGGGCACCAGATTTACTGGATCGGCTGGGATCGCGTGTGGCTCATGAGCGGCAGCTCGCGGTGCCAGATGCAGGTGCACGGCGAGCCGCCGAAGAAGATCGCCGCCGCGCCGAGCGCCACGACCACGCCGGACGCACCGAAGCCGAAAGGCAAAGGAAAAGGCGTCCCCAAGGAAATCGCGGACAAGATTCACAAGGTCAGCGAGAACCAATTCGACATCGAGCGCTCGGTCGTCGATCAGATCCTGGAGAACCAAGCGGAGCTCATGCGGTCGGCGCGCATCGTACCCGAAAAGGAGGGCGACAAGGTCGTCGGGATCCGGCTCTTCGGCGTGCGCCCGGAATCGCTGCTCGGTACACTCGGCCTCGAGAATGGCGACCGCCTCCAGTCCATCAATGGCTTCGAGATGAGCGACCCGCAAAAAGCGCTCGAGGCATACGCGAGGCTCCGCACCGCGGACAAGCTCCAGGTGAGCGTCAATCGGCGTGGCAAGCCGATGAACATCGACTTCAACATCAAGTGACCAGGACGAACGGTTCCGCGACGAACGGCATCGAGACGGGAGACCGAGGGATGGCCAAGCTCAAGCTGCCTGCATTCAACGAGGGGAGCCTGCTCCAGCGAACGCTGCTCTACGTGGGCACGTTCGTCGTGGGCTCGATCGGCTTCGTCGCCCTCGCGAGCCTGCTCGTCGTGACGATCGCGAAATCGGTCCTGCCCGCCCGGGGTGAAACGAGCGAGGCGAGCGAATCGAGCTCGGACAAACCGGCCGAGGTCGCCGCGGCCACGCCGGGGAAGCCCACCAGCAAGATCCCGCGCCCGAAGCGGAGCAAATCGGCCGCCCCGGCCGAACCGCCCGCCGAAGCCACGCCCTGACGTCTTTCCGTAGCGAATGACCGAATCGAATTCGAGGATCATGAACACGCCTTACAGAAACTCCCGGCTGGGAAGGTTTGGCTTCGGCTTCGCGGCGCTGCTTTGCGCCTCCGCGCCTGCGATCGTGTCCGCGCAGAATGGTCCGCCGCGCGGCGCCCCCGTCCTCAAGACGCCCGGCGCGCGTCCCCAGCCTGCCCCGAATGCCGGCGCGCCCGCCGCGGCGGCGCCCGCCGGCGCTGCGGGTGGCCCGAATACGGGTGCTCCTCCCGGCTTCCCGCCCGGCCCGCCGCCGCGCGCGGCCTCGCCCTTCGGCCCCGCGCCCGTCGTCGGCGAGGATCCCATGGCCGGCGTCAAGCAGGGCCCGAAGGAAATCGATTTCAAGCCGCGGAATGGCAATTTCATGGTCTCCTTCAACCTGGAGGAGGCCGACCTCAACGAGCTCGTCAAGGCCATCAGCAACATCACGGGCCGGCGCTTCATCTATGGCGGCAAGCTCCGCCAGATCAAGGCCACCGTGTATTCGCCGGACAAGGTCACGGTGCAGGAGGCGTACAGCGCGTTCCTCTCGATCCTCGAGACGAACGGCCTCACCGTCATTCCGCACGGCCGCTTCCTCAAGATCGTCGAGACGCCCGGCGTCGTCTCGCAGACGACGCCCATTTACGGCGCCGGCACCGCCGTCCCCGCCGAGGATCGTTTCCTCACGCGCATGTATCGCGTCGCCAACGTCGATCCGAACGAGGCCGCGAACGTCCTCGGGAAGTTCAAATCGAAGGAAGGCGACATCACGGTCCACCCGTCCGGCAATCTCATCATCATGACGGACACGGGCTCGAACGTGCAGCGCATGATCCGCATCCTCGAGGACATCGACGTCGGCGGCGCGGGGGATCAGATCTGGTTCGAGCCGATTCATTATGCCGGCGCGAACGACGTCGCCATGAAATTGAACGAGATCCTCGACCTCAAGCCGGGCGGCAGCAAGGCCGGGGGCAAGGCCGGCGCGGCGGGCGGCGGCGGCGGCGCAGGCGGCGCGCGGATCCTCGCGGACGACCGCACGAACTCGCTCGTCATCACGGCGAACCAGCCCGATTACATGCGCCTCCTCGAGCTCATCAAGCGCATGGACGTCCCGCAATCCGGTGACGGGCAAATGCACGTCTTGCCGCTCCAGCACGCCGGTTGCAAGGACCTCTCGGGCACCCTCAATCAGCTCCTCGGCGGCTCGGCCGGCGCCGGTGGTGGTGCCGCGGCCGGCGGTCGCCGCGGCGCGCAGGCGGCCCCGCCCGTCCCCGGCTCGACCGAGGACATTTTCGAGGGCCAGGTCAAGATCACCTGCGACGAGGGCTCGAACAAGCTCGTCGTCACCTCCTCGCTCCGCGATTACGCCGCGCTTCGCAGCGTCATCGACGAGCTCGATCAGCCGCGCCGCCAGGTCTTCATCGAGGCCGTCATCATGGACGTGAACGTCGACCGCACGAACGACGTCGGCGTCCGCTGGCACATGGGCGCGCCCGTGCCCACCAGCATCGACCAGACAACCGGCCCCGGCTTCGTGTACGGCGGCAACGACGCGCTCAACTCCATACTCGCACCGCAATCGGTCGCGACCCAGCTCGGCGCCTTCGCGCTCGGCGTCCGCGGGCCGACCATCAACAATGCGGCGGGCCTCCTCGGCACGGGCGTTACGATCCCGGCGTTCGGCGTCATCATGCACGCGATGGCGACCGACTCCGATTCGAACGTCCTCGCCACGCCGCACATCCTCGCGACGGACAACATCCCCGCCACGATCGAGATTGGCCAGAACATCCCCCTCCAGACGAACGTCGGCGGCAGCCTCGGCGGGCTCGCGAGCGCGGCGGGCGGCGCGGCGGGCGCGGCGGGTGGCCTCGGCGGCCTCGGCCTGCTCGGCGGCCTCGGCGGTTTCGCGGCGCCTCGCCAGGACGTCGGCACGAAGATCGAGGTCACGCCGCACGTCAACGACTCCGATCAGGTCCGCCTCGAAATCACGGAGGGCATCTCCGAGGCCGGCGCGCCGCAGGGCCAGCTTGGCGCCATTCCGATCATCAAGCGCCAGGCGAAGACCACGCTCGTCGTCCGCGACCAGCAGACCGTGGTCATCGGCGGCCTCATGCGCGACGCCGTCACGAATTCGCGCACGAAGATCCCGATCCTCGGCGACATCCCCGTCCTCGGCGCGCTCTTCCGCACCACGAAAAAGACCACGCAGAAGACGAACCTCCTGCTCGTCCTGACTCCGTACATCATTCGTGATCAGGAGGACCTCCGCGCGATCTTCGAGCGCAAGATGCAGGAGCGGCAGGAGTTCCTCGACCGGTACTTCGTCTTCGGCGACTCGGAGTGGGAGCCCCCGAAGGATTACGCGCGCGCCAATGGCCTCGTCGAGGACATCCGGCAATCGCAGCTCAAGATGGCGGAGCGGGCGCGGCTCGAAGAGGAGGCCAAACCCAAGGGCCCGCGCTCGCATGAGCCCGGACAACCCATTGCGGTGCCGAGCATCGCCGTCCGCGGCGGCGACGACGGCGGCGGCGGCGGGGCCGTGCAGACCGCGACGCCACCGGCAGCAGCGGGCGGCAATGCTCCGGCCACGCCCACCCCGCGACGCCGCCCGGCCGGCGGCACCACCCCGAGGCCCGTGGAGCGCGTGGAATAAATATGAACCCGGTCGCCCGAGAAGAATACGTCGGCGAGATCCTGGTCCGCCACGGCGTGGTCGACGCGCAGAAGCTCGCGCCGCTCTTCGAGACCGTGCGCGAGCGCGGCCAGACGCTCACGGAGCTCCTCGTCTCCTCGAACCTCGCGGGCGAGGAGAAGATTGCACGCGCCCTCGCGACCGAGATGGGCCTCGATTTCGTGCCGAAGATCGACGTCGATCAGGTCAAGTTCGACGTCGCCTCGCGCCTGCCCATCATGTATGCGAAGCAGCGCTTCATCCTCCCCATCTTCGAGGATGAGCAGACCGTACACGCGGTCGTCGCCGATCCGCTCGATACGCTCGCGGTCGACGACGTCCGCGCGATCTTCGCGAAGCCCGTGGAGATCTCGGTCGCAACGAGCAAACACGTCCTCGACGCGATCAACCGCATCTGGGAAAAAAGCGACGCGGGCCAGTCGAACCTCGAAGGCGACAAGCACGAGGAAGAAGACAACCTCGTCGACATCATCGACTCGGACGACGACGCGCCGATCATCGCCTGGGTGAACAGCCTCTTCGCACAGGCCGTCCGCGAGCGCGCGAGCGATATCCACATCGAGCCCGAGGAGCGCGACGTCGTCGTTCGGTATCGCATCGACGGCGAGCTCTACGTCGCGCGCCGCGCCTCGAAGCAGTTCATGGCGCCGATCGTCGCCCGCGTGAAGATCATGGCGAGCCTCAACATCGCCGAGAAGCGCCTCCCGCAGGACGGCCGCATCACGCTGAAGATCGCGGGCAAGAGCGTCGACATCCGCGTCTCCACGGTCCCGACGAGCCGCGGCTTCGAGCGCATCGTCATGCGCCTCTTGCACAAGACGAGCATCCTCCTCGGCCTCGACGATCTCGGCTTCGCTCCGCGCGAGTACGGGATCATGGATCACCTCATCAATCGGCCCGACGGCATCATCCTCGTCACGGGCCCGACCGGCAGCGGCAAGACGACCACACTTTATGCGTGCCTGAACCGCATCAACGATCCGAGCCGCAACATCCTCACGGCCGAGGATCCGGTCGAGTACGAGATCGGCGGTATTCACCAGGTCCACGTCCACCCCTCGATCGGCCTCACGTTCGCGAGCGCGCTCCGCGCCTTCTTGCGCCAGGATCCGGACGTCATCATGGTCGGCGAAATCCGCGACAAGGAGACCGCCGAGATCGCCATTCACGCCTCGCTCACGGGTCACCTCGTGCTCTCCACGCTCCACACGAACGACTCGGCCGCGGCCGTCACGCGCCTCGTCGAGATGGAGATCGAACCGTTCCTCGTGCGCTCCAGCGTCATCGGCATCCTCGCGCAGCGCCTCGTGCGCATGCTCTGCCAGCAATGCAAGGTCCCGTATCAGCCGACGGCGTACGAGCTCAAGCAGCTCGGCCTCGACCCCGAGCGCCTCGCCTGGAAGGCGAAGCGGATCCCGTCGCAGCGGTATTCGGTACATGGGCTCGAATACGAATACGTCGGGCAGAAAATGGGCAGCTCGCCGGTTTTCTTTAAGCCGGGCGGCTGCGACGCCTGCTTGCAGAAGGGATTCGTGGGGCGGCGCGGGATCTACGAGCTGCTCGTCATCGATGACGCGATCGGCCCGCTCATCCTCAAGAACGCCGACGCGCAGACGGTCAAGCGCGTCGCGATCTCGCAGGGCATGGACACCATGCGCGACGACGGCGCGCGCAAAGTCCTCAGGGGTATGACGACGGTCGAGGAGGTCCTCGCCGCGACCCAAGAGGATATCATCGTAGACGAATAGGGAGGAGCGAGCCGTGGCCGTCTTCGAATACAGAGGCATCCTCGTCGCCACCGGAAAGCCGGTGAAGGGCGTGCGCGACGCGGAGAACGCGAAGGCGCTCCGCGTCCTTCTGCGCAAGGACGGCATCCTTCTCACGACGGCCGCGGAGGAGAAGGCCGCTGCGGCGAAGACCAAGAAATCGATCAACCTCCTCGCCTTCACACAGCGCCCCTCGACGAACGACGTCGCCGTCGTCACGCGCCAGCTCGCCACCCTGCTCAAGGCGGGCATTCCGCTCTTCGAATCGTTGACGGCCCTCATCGATCAGGTCGAAAAAGAGGCGCTCAAGCGCGCGCTCACCCAGGTCCGCGAGCAGATCCGCGAGGGTACGAGCTTCGCGAAGGCGCTCGAACAGCACCCTTCGATCTTCCCGCCGCTCTACGTGAACATGGTCCGCGCCGGCGAAGCGTCGGGCATGCTCCAGCAGGTCTTGGAGCGCGTCACCGCGTTCCTCGAGTCCCAGGCGAAGCTGACATCGAAGGTCAGCTCGGCGATGGCGTATCCCATCCTGATGGCGATCCTCGGCGTCTCGCTCGTCTCGGTCCTCATGGTCGCGGTCGTGCCGAACGTGACCTCGATCTTCGCGTCGATGGATCAGGCATTGCCCTGGTACACGGCGGCGCTCATCGGCACGTCCGATTTCCTCAGCAACTACTGGTGGCTCGTCCTCGGCCTGCTCGCGGGCGGCATCTGGAGCTTCCGTCGCTGGAAACGCACGCCAGCGGGCCGCCTGAAATGGCACGGCTTTTTGCTGAAGGCGCCCATCGTCGGCAAGCTCGTGCAGATGATCGCGATCGCGCGCTTCTCACGCACGCTCGCCACGCTGCTCAGCGCCGGCGTCGCGCTGCTCGGCGCGATGGACATCGTGAAGAACGTCCTCGGCAACGCCGTCCTGGAGAAGGTCATCGCCGACGCAATCAGCTCGATCCGCGAGGGCCAGAGCATCGCCGAGCCCTTGAAGCGCAGCGGCCAGTTCCCGCCGATCGTCACGCACATGATCACGATCGGCGAGAAGAGCGGTCAGCTCGAAGAGATGCTGGAGAACGTTTCGAACGCGTACGATCTGGAGGTCGAGATGCGCGTCACCGTGCTCACGAGCCTGCTCGAACCGCTCATGATCGTCTTCATGGGCGGCGCGGTCGGGTTCATCGCGTTCTCGATCCTCATGCCGCTCATCCAGATGTCGAGCTTCGCAGGCTAGAAAGGGAATCGGGGCGTGGCGCGTCGCAGGCAGAGGGAGACGACGATCTGGTTCCCGTGGGAGCGGGGCGGCGGGATCCTGCGCGGCCGCGGCATGGCGCGGGCGAAGCTCGTGGGGCTCGCGCTCGGGATGGCCACGCTCTTGCTTCTCCTCGGCGCGCGGGAACGACGCAAGACGGGCGTGCGATCCACGATGGCCACGATCAGCGTCGTCCGGACGGGCCTCGACGCGTACCGGGCGGACCACGAGCGAAAGTGCCCCCCGTCGCTCGATGCGCTAAAAGCGGAAAGCTATATCGGGATCGACCCCATCGACGCGTGGGGCAGGCCGCTCCGGCTGGTTTGCCCTGGTCAGAAGGACCCGGAGGGGTACGATCTCACGAGCGACGGGCCGGATGGTGAAATCGGCGGTCTCGACCGCGTGGAGTGAACGGACCATGAAGGTGAAAGCGAATCGAATCCGGAAGTGGAAGCGTGCGGCGTCGCGGGGCGTGACGCTGGTCGAGGTCCTGATCGTGCTCGCGATCATGGCGATCATCGCGGGCGGCGCGACGGCGCTCGTGTTCCCGCGGTACAAGGAGAGCCAGATCCGCGGCGCCGTGCTCAGCGCGGGCGTCATCAAGACTTCGGCGCAGCAGTACCTGCACCTCGACAGCGTGGGCGGCGGCTGCCCGACGATCAAAGAGCTCGTCGACGGCAAGCACATCGACGCGAAGAAGACGGACGACCCGTGGGGCACGCCCTTCAAGATTCAATGCGACGGCGACGAGATCACGGTGATCTCGGCGGGCCGTGATCGCAAAGAAAATACGCCCGACGACGTCAAGGACGATTTCAAGGACGCCGACATCAAGCGCGTCGCGGCGCTCTGACGAGGACCTTATCGATGCCGCGCGCCTCCGCCCCTCTCGTGACTTGCCACGCCTCCGCGCGATCGCGCGGTCGGCGTGGCATGACGCTGGTGGAGGTCCTCATCACCCTGGCGATCATGACCCTCGTGACGGGGACGGCGGTGGTCGGGCTCGGGACGCTTCGGCGCGCGCGGCTCAGGCAATCGTCGGTGATGATCGCCAGCGCGGTGCGGGTCGCGTATGGGCACGCCAATGCGATTGGCAAGCCCGTGCGGCTCGTGTTCGATTTCGAGCAGCGGATGGTGATCCTGGAAGAGGGCGCGGGCCAGCTCTCGGTCGACAAGAAGGACAAGACGGGCGGCGCGGCGGCCGCCACGGACATCGAGCAAAAGGCGATGGAGGAGGCGGAGCGGATCGTGAAGGGTCCTCGCGCGCCGCGCCCCTCGTTCACGCCCACGAAGGCGTTTGGATTCGAGCCGCAGGGCGAAAAGCCGGGCAAGGACCTCGCCGACGGCGTGCGATTCCTCTCGATCGACACCTCGCATCAGGAGGAGCCGATCGAGGAGGACCGCGCGTATCTTTATTTCTGGCCCGGGGGGCAGACGGAGCGGGCGGCGATCCAGGTCGTGCTCGGCAATCCCGCGGAGGCGGATCCGGAGCGCGACATCATGACGGTGCTCGTCTCTCCGCTCACGGGCAAGACCTCGCTCCAGAAGGGGCGCGTCGAAATGCAGAGGCCGCGCGACGAATCCGAGGAATCGGAGGCCAGCGATTCCGGTTTCTGAGGGGTTCGGGGAGATCGATATGAAACGGAGAGGATTCACGCTGCTCGAGGTCATGGTCGCCGTCGCGATCCTGGGCCTCGGTCTGACCGCGATCCTCTCGGCGCAGGCGGGCGCGTTCTCGGCCTCGTCCCACGCGCGGAACCTGAGCGTCGCCACCTCCCTCGCCCGCTGCAAGATGGGCGAAGTCGAGGAGCACCTGTTTCGCGAAGGCTTTCAGGAGCTCGAAGAAATCGAGAGCGGCCCTTGTTGCGAGGGCGACGAGACGCCGAACCTGAAGTGCACGTGGAAGATCGAAAAGCCGCAGTTCCCCGAGCCGAAGCCCGGCGAAATGGAGCTCGACACCGGCCTGGATTTCAGCTCGACGCAAAATGGCGGCGCGAATCCCTCGGGCGCCTCGGGCGCCGCGGGCGGGCTCGGCGCGATGGGCGGCCTGCTCGGCCTCGCCGGCGGCGCGACGCCCCCGGCGACGGGCGACCTCGCGGGCGGCGGCCTCGGCGACGTCGCG
>NZ_JARZHI010000104.1:0-28073 GCF_029946465.1 Polyangium sorediatum | reverse complement strand
TCCCCCCGGCTCCGTCACCATCAGCCGCGGCCTGGAACGCCTGGCACCCGCAGCAGAGATGCTGCGGGTCCTCAGGGAGAATGGGCTTGTGAGATGAGACCAGTGCTCAGGGCACGGCCTGGACCGAAGGGGAAGAACTGCGCGGTGCGCAGTTCTTCCCACGGGCCCCTGGAGGTCGACGTCGATGCGCGCAAGGCGTGTGGGCACGTCTCCGAGGCGCGTGGGCGCAGGAAAATCACGCGTGGACGGGGAGCAAAGGCGCGCGGGCGAGGCTGCGAGGCGCGCGCGCGTGAGGTCGAGGCGCGCGTGCATGACGTGGAGATCGTTCTGGAATGTCATGAAGGCGCGTGCCCGCGACGCGAAGACGCGTGGGCACGAGGGGAAGGCGCGCACGCACGACTTGGAGACGCGCGCACGCGACTTGGAGACGCGCGCACGGGTGCCGATCAAGATTGGCCGCGACTGATCAAGATTGCCGATCGGCCGTAGCGAATAGCGATTTCGGCGCGTAGGGTCGGCGGGCCTGAAAAAGGCGCCGCCCCGAAGGGTCTGCAAACCCCCGGGGCGACTTGGCCGCAACCCCGTTCACCGGAGTCGCAACCCATGCTTCGTTTAGTCCACCCCGCGCCGCGGGGCCAAGGGACTCGTCCGCCTTCCGGCCGGAAGAGCCCCGCTCTCCACCCCACCTACGAAGAGCGCGCCCACATGCGCGCCGCCGAACGCAACATCGCCCGCGCCTACGGCGGGCGCGCCGTGCTCGCGTCCGTGATGGGCGTCTCCATGAGCGCCCTCGCCAACATGCGCCGCGGGACGTCGCACGCGATCGCCGTGCTGCTCGCGCGGGCGGGCAGCATCCCCGTCGAGCAGGTCCTCTCCGGTCGCCCCCACGTGGCGGGCGCGTGCGCCCTCTGCGGGCGGAAGGGGGGCGCATGATGGCCGCGTCCCGCTTCCGTGCTCGGCCCCTTCGCGGGACCGATTTGATCGAGATCCAGCGCTCAAACCTCCGCGCCCTGCTGCGCCACCTTCACCGCGAGCAAGGGACCTGGATCGCCGTGGCGCACAAGCTCGGCTTCCGCCGCTCCTTCGTGCTCGCGTTCTGCGACGGGACGGAGCCGGGGAACATCGCGCTGGCCCGGAGCATCGCCCGCGCCGTCGGTCTCTCGCTCGACGATGCCCTCGCCGGGAGAGCGCCGCCCCGCAAGGCCCCGGCGCTCTCTCTCGTGACGCTCCCGAAGCGGAAGGGAGGCGCCTCGTGACCGAGCACGACCAGGGCCACGACGAGACCCCGGACAGCCTTCCCGCGGTCCTCTCCGCGGAGCAGGCGGATCGCGTGCGGAAGGCGCTCGCGCCGCACGTCACCACGCGCACGCTGTGGAAGGCCTCCGAACCGATCGGCTACGCGCCGAAGTACGTGCAGGCGTTCCTCCGTGGCGAGATCCACTGCACGCTGCACTTCGCTGCGGGCGTTGCGCACGCGCTCGACGTCGACGTGGAAGCCCTCGTCCGCGGGGGTGAGCCGTGAGCCGGTACCACCGGCCCGAGGGCGGCGCCGCGCCGGTCGTCGTGGCGGACGCGGACGAGGTGGTTCGTCTTCGCCCGATGCTGACTCGCTACCTGCGAAAGATCGGCGTGGACGAGCTGTACATCCCCGACCTCATACAGGAGACGATCTCCACGACGTGGGAAGCCCTGCACGAGGGGCGCGTCCGCGGTGGGGATGACCTGAAACCCGAGCAAGCCCTTTGCGGGTTCGCCCGGCAAACGGCGTGGCGGCACGCCATGAACCTCATGCGGCGCGCCTCGATGCGACTCGAAATCCCCATGTCCGCGATCCAGTCGCCCCCCGACCTCGTGACGCCGGATCCGATGTCCGAGATCGAAGCCCGGGATCTGCTCACGTGGGTCATGAAGTCCCGCCCGAAGCTCGCCAGCATCGTGCTTCTCGCCGCCCGCGGGCTCATCGGACCGGAGGCGGCGCGGGCCATGGGGCACGGGCTCACGGCGCATTACGCCCACGTCCAGAAGCTCCGCGCCGCTCTTCGAGCGGTCGGCGCGGCTCCCGCCCCGAAGCAGGCTCCCCGCCCCACCTGGAAGAGCCGGAAGCGCGGACGCTGAAAGGCGACGGGCGCTACCCACCACCCATCCAGTTACGGGTCAATCCTTCTTGTCAGCTTGTTCTGACTCCGACGTCGGGCTCGGGAACACGCGATTGACGATTTTGGTCAGCACAATCCCGATCGGCGCCGCAACGGCTGCACCAACGACGAACACAACGGCAATCGTGAGGTTCGAGTCCAGACCAAGCACTTTGGACAAGACCAACACCACAACCACAAATATGAGAAGCGCCACGATCGCCGCCAAGAGATATTGCATCGTAATGCGCACCGGCATCTCGTAGCGCGATTTTGCAATATCTACTTGTGCTTTGGCGACCTGAATTTGTGCCATGGCAGCCTCCGGCGTAATGTGAACTATATTCGCCGAGACACTGACGTCAAGTCGACTTTCCGTGAAGATGCCAAGGCGGGCAAGATCGTCGTTGTTACCCACGAGAGGCCTCCGCCTTTATGGCAAGCCAGGCGAACTGTATGAGGTAGTAACAGTTGCCACAAGCGAAGGCGAACGTAGGGAATACTTTGCCAGTTGGCGTGAACGTTTTGGCTGAGGTTCCGTCGGCGACCTCTTCAGGCTTGGACGGCGCATACTGAGAAACGCCGCAGATGCCCATCGGGAGCCACCTAAGAGTGTTGCACACTGGGCAGTGTGGCAGAACTCCGCCTGGCACGTTCTTGCGCATGTGTTCGCCCAAGATGGCGAGGTTCTCCTGGAGATCCTCGTCCTTGGGCTTTGTGGGGGGTGCCGCCATCGGTAGGCGACAGGTAAAGCACAAGTAACTCCACAGCCAAGTTTCTTACTCCCGCGGAAACAGCGACAACTGCCGTTCCCTCGGCCGCCACGCGAACAGGTCGAGCTGCGTTCCTGGGGGCGGTAGCGGCTCGCGCGGAGCATCCCCCGTCCCGACCCTCGCCGGAGGCACGGTTGGCGGCGTAGGAGCCCGCGGAGCCGCGCTCGGCTTGCCTTTCCCGCCGGGCAGAGCGCGGAGCCATCCCTTGCCGTTCGGCAGCTCCCTCGCGGCGCCATGCTTCTCGCCCGGGGCGGGGGCGGGCGGCGCGAGCTTCTTCGGCTCCGGAGGCGCGCACGGCTCGGCGGCAAGGGCGCGCTCGACAAGCTCCTGCACGCTCCAGACGTGCGAGGCGATGCCCGCCTCCATGGCCGGCGTGACGCGCAAGGACTCGTGGACGCGGCAGAAGTTGTACCAGGCCACGTGGAGCGAGACGGCCGCGCGGTGATTCTCGATCTTCTTCGAGAAGCCGTTGCAAAGTCGCGTGAAGCGCCGGACGTGCATGCGCACCGTGAGGTTCGCACGCTCGACGTGAGACGTGCTCGCGCGATCGAGGTTCGGCGCGCCGTGCGCCGTCTTCTTCGTGATGAACGGATCCCGGGGAGGCTCGTAACGATGGTCGTGGCGCTGCCCGTCCGCGCGTCCCTTCTTCGAGTAGTTCTTCTGGATCACGGCGTGGTCGACCGCGCCGCCGAAGCTCTGCCCGACGGCGATGGGGTAACTCTGCCAGCCGTCCGTAGAGAGTTCCGGGATCGTCACGAGGCGAGCGCGGAGGTCGGCGACGAACGCCCGCGTGTTCGCCTCGTCGCGCTTCCCGACGCGGTAGCTCACGAGGAGCTTCTTCGTGCGCGCCATGGCGAGGTAGGCGTAGGCGTCGCCGTGGTCGGGCGAGTCCTCCGCGGTCACGCGCGCCTGCTTCTTCTGCACGTACGACCAGATTTCATCGAGTTGGATCTCGCGGATGTCGAGGTCGCGGACCAGGGCGTTGTGGAGCAGGTCGCAGCCCTCGCCCATGCGAAGCAGGGTCGAGAGGACCGTCGGGATCGACACGTCCGTGAGCCGCGACGTCGCGCGCACACTGGCACCCTCTACGAGGTGGCGCACCACGTCGACGCGCTTCTCGATGGGCAGGACGTTCGCCACGACGCGAGACCCCAGCAAGGGCCGCCACGGGCGCCGCGTCGCGCCCCATGCGCGTCGTCGGCTCGACCGTTTCAGCGGCTCACTCGATGGGATGAATCTATCACGATTCATCGCGTTTCCGTGGTTATTCGGCAATGGCCTAGGACATGAATTGTCCGAGGTCGGACCGTTTGCCCGCGGAGATCGACGCATCGATCCGAGGGTCAACCGTGCCAACGCGAGGGCGGACGATGCCGGTCCGCGGCGCATGTTCAGGGGTCCGGTTTCTTGCCCCGGTCGGCGCGGTGTTCCTACGCTTGAACCATGAGCAGATTCACGGCCGAGGAAGAGAGCCAACTGGCAGAGTTGATCCGAGACGCCGAGAGCGGATGGGAGGGGTCGGCTTTCGGCATCCAATGGGATCCGGAGACCAGCGGCGCCGTCATTGACGAGGCGATCCGTGTCCTTCGTCAGCGTGGCTATCAGATCCGGAAGGAGGCTCTGGCGTTTTACGTGACTGGTCGTCTCTGACCGCTTCTGGTCGACTCTTCACGCAGTCGAAGCCGTATCCGTCGACGTCCTGAAGCTCGGCGCAGATCGCCAGGACGTCCCGACTCATGCGCGCGAGCTTCCCGGTCCCCTCGTACCTCAAATCGTGCCCGAACAAGTCGATGCCCGCCCGCGCGCGCAACGCGAGTCGCGCCCCGATGACGAGAAGCTCCTCCCGGATGCGCGTCAAGTCGATGTCCACCGTGACGGGCTCGTGTTCGTCATCACGCGTCACGATCGTGTAGCCTTGTTTACGAATCATGTTCCCTCTCGATCGGGTGAAGTGGTGTCCCTGCGTTCGTCGCGCCGAACCGGCTGATCAAGTTTGATCAGGACCCGCGCACGCGACTTGGAGACGCGCGCACGCGACCTCTGGGTCGCCACCGGCCTGTGGGAAGAACTACGCATCGCGTAGTTCTTCCCCTGAAGGTCCAGCGCTTGCGCGGGTCCGGGTCGAGGGGGTGACCCCGAGGGAGCCACGACTGCATGCATCCTGCCTCGACGCGCTCGGAAGGGTGTGGTCAGGGGATGGACATCACCATCGTTCGCACGTGAGCCAACCATTGCGGTTGGAGATGTCGCCGCTGCAGCGGCGGTATTGGTTCAGGCAGGATCTCCGCGCGCCCCCCGCGCGCGTCCGGCACCGCGCGCAGAGCTGTCCGCGCCTCTTGCTGATATTCCAGCAGGTTCGCACGTACGTGTTGGCCGCCAATGCCGAGGCGCTCTCCTCGACGTTGGCCTCCTCGTCCGGCGCGGCGGGCTCGTTCGGCGCGGCGAGAGCCTCGCTCCCCGTGCCGAGGATCGCGCCGAACCCCATCCAGGCCGCAAAAAGAAGGTTGCTCAGAGACTTTTTCATCATCGTCCTCCATGTTCTATCGATCGCCGCGTGGTTTCGCCCGGCCTGTCCGGGCTCGATAATCACTCCCTAAGGTCGTGCATGTGGGGGCGCAATTACGGCGGCGCTCGTCGGTCGGCGGGACCCCGCAATAGAGGTAGGGGCCATCCGGAAAGGATGTGGTAGGGTGCGTCGTGCCCGAGGATTGCCGACCCGCGCCCCGACGATGCGCCGCTCTCGCTCTCGCGCTTCTCTCCACCGCCGCCTGCGATCGTGTCGGCTCCCGCGCCCTCGAACCACGCCCGAACGCCGGCCTCGCGACGAGCGGCGCCGGCATCTCGGCGCGGATCGAGCGTATCCACGTCGGGTACTGGCAAACGAGCGCGAACACGCGTGTCGATGTGCACGTCGTCAACGAAGGAAAAACGCCCCTCCATATCGAGCCGGAGAAAATCGATCTCGCCGTGCTCGGTCGGTCGTCCGCGCTCGTCTCCGCGTCCGTGGCCGAAGGCGACGAGGACCTCGCGCCTGGGGAGGGCGGCACCTATCGCCTCACGCTCCCGGGCGCGCCGATCGAATCCGGCGCGCCGTACGTGCTGCGCCTCCATCCTGCCGTTCATGCGCCGGCCGACGCGATCGAACCCTTGCCCCTCGTCAATCCTGCGAAGCCGCACCTCGGGTATGGCCCTCCGGCCGATTCCACGTGGGTCTTCGTCGCCCGCGTCGGCGGGGGCGCCATTCGACGAGATTCCGTCACGGCGGGGCTCGGCGGGATCGAGGTTTTCACGGGGCCCCAGTTCGGTCGATTCTCGTTTGGCCTCAGCGCGATGATCGGCGCGGGCTCGATCGGCGGCGAGGTGCGTTATCGCTTCGAGCCGGCGAAGGTGCTCGCGATCGTCCCGTTCGCCGGGTACGGGTATTATCCCATCGCGGGGATCGTCGGCCTGAACGTGGGCCATGGCGGCCGCATCGGCGCCGAGCTCCAGTTCTCGCTCGGCGAGGCCACGCGCTTCGGCTGGGCCCGGAGCGGCGGCCGCATGGGCGTCTTCGCGCACGCCGGGCCCGTCTACATGCGTGTCACCGAATCGGTGGGCCTCGCCGCGCAAGGGGGGCTCACGTTCGGTTTTTTCTAGCATCCTCCCAATCCGAATCGCTCCGGACATCTGGTACCATGATCGCTGGATTGCTTCGGAGGTTCCCTCATGACGCGTGACAGGCTCTGGTTTCTCTTCCTTGCGGCGGCGGTCTCCTCCGCGGGGGCGATCGCCGCGTGCGGCGGCGGCGGCGAATCGAGCGGCGGCGCCGCGGGCAGCGGCGCTTCGGGCCCGGACGCCGGTTCGTCCGGGGGCGGCGGCTCGGGCGGCGAGGGCGGCGAGGGTGGGTTCATCAATTTCGACGGCGGCGAGCAGTCGCTCGTGATCGAGCCCCTCGACCCGATCCTCGACGTGACGGGCGTCCCCGGATCACTCCCCTTCCACGCAAAGCTCACCGACGGCTCGAATCCCGGCGCCGTGGATTGGTTCCTCGACGACGTCACCGTGGGGACCATTGGCGCCGACGGTGTGTTTGCGTCCGGCGGCTTCGTGGCGGGCAAGGCCAAGGTCACCGCGAAGAGCGGGCAACTGGAGGCGAGCACGACCCTCACGGTGCGCGTGAAGATCGCCGAGAATGCCGGCAGCCTCACGCCCGACGACCAGACGAAGCTCGACACCGGCGGCAATGCCGATCCAGGCTTCCGGTGGCTTTATCCGTACGACAAGACCGTCTTTCCCCGAGGCCTTTCGGCCCCCACGCTCCAGCTCGCCGGCAATGCGGACGCCGTGCTCGTGCAGATCCATGTGGGGGACTTCGAATACAAGGGCTACTTTGGCGGGTCCGCCCCCGCGCGGGTGGAGCTGCCCCCGGCCGTGTGGAAGGGCGTCACGCAGAGCGCCGGCCCGGGCGCCGCGGTGTCCGTCACGGCCACGAAGCTCGTTGGCGGCGTCGCGACGGGGCCCGTCACGCAATCCTGGCGTATCGCGCAGGGCAGCCTGAGCGGCATCGTCTATTACAACACGTACGTCTCGAAGCTCGCGAACGGCGGCGCGGTGATGCGCATCAAGCCGGGCTCGAATGCGGAGGTGCTCCTCGGCGGATGCAACGTTTGCCACTCCGTCAGCGCGAATGGGAACGTGCTCGCGACGGGCGTGAACTGGACCGTCGACAATCCGCTCGACAGCGCGAGCTACGATCTCACGCAGGACGGCACGGCCTCGCAGCGTTACCTCGACAACGACGGCCGCAAGTTCTCGTTCGGCGGCCTCACGCCCGACGGCACGTACATGATCACGAACGGCATCCCGGCGAGCGGCTCGCCCGTGCGTGGTTTGGCCGGGGAGTACCCCTCGGTGCTCCTCGACACGAAGACGGGCGCCAACGTGGGGGCCTCCTCGTTCACGAACGCCGTCAAATACGCGCTCACGCCGACGTTCTCCCCCGACGGCAAGCACCTCGCGTTCTCGTGGTACGACGCCAGCCCCGGGCGAACCCTGGCCATGATGGACGTCGATCTTTTGCAATCGCCGCCCTCGTTCTCGGCGATCACGGAGCTGCTCACGGTGCCCTCGGGCATCGTCGGCTGGCCGAGCTTCACGCCCGACGGCGCCGCGGTGCTCTACCACGCGGGGGATCGCTTCGACACCGCGGGGTATGGCGCGACGGCTTCGTACGGCGAGGTCTTCCTGGTCGAGACGGCGACGAAGGCGGTGAACAAGCTCGCGGCGCTGAACGGCTACGACGAGAATGGGCAACTCTATCTGCCCTTCGGCGACGCCGAGGAGGCGCGCCTGAACTACGAGCCGACGATCCTGCCCGTCGCGGTCGGCGGGTATTATTGGGTCTTCTTCACGAGCCGCCGCGTGTATGGCAACACGATCGGCCCCGGCGGCACGGTGCCGGAGGGCAACAACAAGTGGGGCAAGTTCGAAAACAACGTCGAGACGCCGAGCCCGCGCAAGAAGCTCTGGGTCGCCGCGATCGACATCGATTACCAGGGCAAACCCGATCCGAGCCACCCCGCGTTTTACCTGCCCGGCCAGGAGCTCGAAGCGGGCAACATGCGCGCGTTCGCGGCGCTCGAGCCCTGCAAGGACCTCAACCAGCCTTGCGAGTCCGCCGCCTCGTGCTGCAACGGCAACGTCTGCCGCCCGGCCGACGTGAATGGCGATGGCACGAAGGAGCTCGTCTGCGTGCCGCCGCCCGCGAACGAATGCGCGCAGGAGGGCGAGAGCTGCGAGACCGCGGCGAACTGCTGCGCGCCGGGCTCGTTGTGCATCAACAATCGGTGCGCCGCCCCCACGCCGAAGTGAGGTCGAGGCGCACGCCTCCGGCCTGATCCCCCACGGCAGCCAGGGCGGCGCCCGGCGCACCGGGACGCCGCCCGTCAAGCCTCCCAGCATATTTCACGGGCAGCCGTGACCGGTCACGGGTCCCCTGGAAGCACGTCCGTTCGAACGGATGAATGCGTCGGGGGAAACCGACACGTCACCCCTGGCACGCGAGATGCTCGGGGGGGTTTCCATGTCGTCCCTGGGAAGACGCTTGGTATCGTATTGCGCCTTCGTGATGGGAGCGGCGCTCGGGCTGCCCGGGAGCGCCGCCGCGGTGGAGCCGAAGCCTCCGGTGGAGATATCCGGCTCCCCCGGCAATGGGGTGACGGTGAAGGTCGGGGACGTCTTCTCGTTCAATGCGCGGAGCCGGATCCAGCTCCGCTACCAGATCAACGTGCCTCCTGCGGATGATCAGGGCGAACGGGATTTCCAGCAGATCGTCAACATCGGCACGGCGCGCCTCTGGTTCTCTGGCCACGTCTATCGGCCCGAGCTGACCTACATGATTCAGCTCGCCATTGCTGGACGTGACTATCGTGACGGCGCGACGTCACCGATCTTCGACGCCTACATCGACTGGAAGATCCACCGCGATTTTAATGTCCGAGCCGGGCAGTTTTTCGTTCCGTTCGATCGACTGCGGACGGTGCGCGAGTTCGCGTTGCAGATGGCCGACAGGCCGGTGCCGGTCGGGGAGCTGACGCTCGATCGGGACGCGGGCATCACGTTGTATTCGGAGAACTTCCTGGGGAAAGAATCTCCGGTCGCATGGCGGCTCAGCGCGTTCGGCGGAGGCGGGACGAACCTGACCACGTCGAGGGAGCCCGGCGCGCTGCTCGTGGGTCGGCTCGAGCTGCGCCCGCTCGGCAAGATCGACGATGACTCCGAAGGGGATCTCGACCGCCGGAGAAAGCCGGCCGTGGCCCTCGGCGGCGCTTTCGCGGCGAACTACAACACGAACCGATTGCGGAGCACGACGGGCGCGACGTTCCTCGGCGGGACGACGGATTATCTGCACGCGGCGGCGGATGTCGTGTTCAAATGGCGCGGGTTCGCGCTCCAGGGGGAGTATCTGTGGAAACGCGCGGACGTGGACCGGATCGAATCCACGGACGAGGACGGAAACGCGCGCACGGAGTACACACGTTCGGGCCAGGGCACGGTCGTTCAGGCGTCGTACGTGTTTGATCCGCCGATCGAGATCGTGGCGCGGTTTTCACGCTTGTACGCGTTCGGCGGGACGGACCCGAAGCTCGTCTCCGAGGTGCAGAGCCGCGGGCAGGAGGTTGGCGTCGGGCTCAACTATTACTTCAACAAGCACAAGATGAAGCTGCAAGCCGACTGGATCGCCCGGATGCCACACGACTTCGATTTCGAGAAGGCGAACCACGTGGCCCACCTCCAGCTCGACGCGACGTTTTGAGAGGAGCGCGTGTGTCTAGCGATTCGGCTGCATCGAGGCGGGTCCCGCGGAAGGCTCGCGGAAATGCGACCACTCGATGCCGAGCTTGCGCATGCGCGCGCGCAACGTGTGCGGGTTGATGCCGAGCAGGCGCGCCGCGCCGAAAGGGCCCTCGATGCGACCGCCGCGCGCGGCGAGGGCGCGTCGAATGTGCGCGGCCGTCGCTTCGTCGAGGGTCACGATTTCTTCCGCGTCGTGGAGCGCTTCCGCGGCGGGGGGGCGCGAGGGCGGTTTTACGGTCGGGCCCCCGAGCGCGGCCGCGAGTTCGAGCCGCTTGCCATTGCCGAGGATCGCGCCGCGTTCGATCACGGTCGCGAGCTCGCGGACGTTGCCCGGCCAGGCGTATTGGCGGAGCAGCTCGAGGTCGGCGGCCGTCGGCGTGAGCCCGGGGCCGCCGAGGCGTTGGCCCGCGCGTTCGGCGAAATGGGCCGCGAGCGACGGGAGGTCCTCCATGCGATCCCGCAGCGCGGGCAATCGAATGGGGAAGACGCTCAGGCGATACCAGAGGTCTTCCCGGAACGTCCCTTCGGCCACCATGCTTTCGAGGTGACGGTGGGTGGCCGCGACGATACGCACGTCCACGTGGATGGTCTCGTGCCCGCCGACCCGCTCGATCGTGCTCTCCTGGAGTACGCGCAGGAGGCGCACCTGCGCCGCGCGCGGCAGCTCGCCGACCTCGTCCAGGAAAAGCGTGCCGCCGTCCGCGCGCTCGAACCAGCCTTTGCGCGTGCCCACGGCGCCGGTGAACGCCCCGCGCTCGTGGCCGAAGAGCTCCGAATCGATGAGCTCCGAGGGAATGGCGCCGCAATTGACGCGCACCACGGGGCCCTGCGCGCGCCGCGAGCGCGCGTGGATGGCGCGCGCGATGACCTCCTTCCCGGAGCCGGTCTCGCCCAGCACGAGCACCGGCGCGTTCGTGGGCGCGACCTGAAGGACGCGCTCCATCACCGGCTTGAGCCCGGCGGATTCTCCGATCACGAATTCGCTCATGTCCATCGTTTCCTCGGCTATCGGGCGGAAGGACGCGGGAGGTTCAGATCTCGTAATCGGGCACGAAGACGCGCACCCTGCGCGGCGCGACGTGGACGGTGTCGCCCGATTTCAAGCCGAGCTCGGTGAGACGCTCGGGCGTGAGCTCCACGTTGATCAACTGGTTCGAATCAAGCGCGCGGAGCTCTACCTTGGTCCGGGATCCGGTCGGATTGACGTGCAGGACCTTCGCCGCGAGGCTGCCTGCCTCGGTGGGGCTCCGCTCGACTTCGAGCTCGTGCGGACGCACGTACACGGCGGCGTCCCGCGCCTCGGGGTGCGGATAATCGGGATAGGCCACCGTGAGGCCGGAGACGACGGCCCGACCCCGCTCGACGCGGCCGTGGAAGACGTTGACGTTGCCGAGGAAGTCCATGACGAACGCATTCGCGGGGCGCTCGAACACCTCGGCCGGCGTGCCCACCTGCTCGATGCGTCCTTCGTTCATGATGACCACGTGATCGGCGACCTCGAAGGCCTCTTCCTGGTCGTGCGTGACGAAGACGCTCGTGACCTGAATCTCCTCGTGGAGCTTGCGGAGCCATTGCCGGAGCTCGGTGCGCACCTTGGCGTCGAGCGCGCCGAACGGCTCGTCGAGCAAAAGGACGTTCGGACGCGCCGCGAGCGCGCGGGCGAGGGCGACGCGTTGCCGCTGCCCGCCGGAGAGCTGCGCTGGATACCGTGATCCAAGGCCGTCGAGGCGGATCAACTTGAGGAGCTCGTCGACCCGGACTTGTCTTTCCTGCTTCGGCACCCCGCGCACCCGCAGCCCATACCCGATGTTCTCGGCGATCGTCATGTGCCGGAACAGGGCATAATGCTGGAAGACGAAGCCGACCTTTCGATCACGGGCCTCGTATTCGGTGATGTTCTCGTTGTGGTGCAGGACCGTGCCTCGATCGGCGACCTCCAGGCCTGCGATGATCCGCAAAAGCGTGGTTTTCCCCGAGCCGGACGGGCCGAGCAGGGCGAGGAGCGAGCCGCTCGGGACGTCGAGGCTGACGTCGGCGAGGGCCTGGAAGCTGCCGAAGTTCTTCGATACACCCTGGATGCGGATGCTCATGGATGCGCCCCCGTGCGGCGGCCTTGCTCGGGTGCCGGGATGCGATCTTCGAGCTTGCGCTTGACGACGAGCGTCACGATGGCGAGCAGCGTCAGCACGGACGCGACCGCGAAGGATCCCGGCATGTTGTACTCCTGGAACAGCTTTTCGATCCGGAGCGGCATGGTGTCGGTCTCCCCGGCGATGTGACCGGAGACCACGTACACCGCGCCAAACTCGCCCATGGCGCGGGCGTTGCACAAGATGATGCCGTACACGAGGCCCCATTTCACGTTCGGCACCGTGACGTGCCAGAACATCTGCCAGCCGTTCGCCCCGAGGCTCAGCGCCGCGAGCTCCTCGTCCGCGCCGATGGCGTTCATCACAGGAATGAGCTCGCGCGCCACGAAAGGAAACGTGACGAAGGCGGTCGCCAGGACGAGCCCCGGCGTGGCGAAGATGATCTTGAGGCTTTTGTTCGTGGGCCACACGCCGAGGGCCTGTTGCGCGAGGACGAGCAATACGAACACCGTGGCGCCCGCGAGGGCCAAGCCGAGGGGAGGGGTTTTCCAGAGGCCGCGGCGCGCGCGCCTTTGGCTCGGCCGAAAGACGAAAGAAGCGACGGCGAGGAGGAGGACGAGGAGGGCCGAGACGAGGTACGGCATGATGGCGTACCCGTCGCGGCGCAAGAAGGCCCCGAAATACCCCTGGAGGCCGAAGATCAACACGAACATGAGCCCGGCGACGACGGGGGAGACCGAGAAGGGCAGGTCGATCAGGGCCGTGAGCAAGGTTCGTCCCGGGAAGGAGAACCGCGCGATCGCCCAGGCCGCCGCGACGCCAAAGACCACGTTTGCCGCGACCGCGATGGGTACGACCGTGAGCGTCAGGCCGATGGCGTGGCGCGTGTCGGGATCCTCGACGAGGTTTTTCCAGTATACACCCGCGCCTTCGGCCAGCGCCCCGGCGAATACGTGGAGCACGGGAAGGACGATGAGCACGCCGACGACGGCGACGGCGAGCCCGGTGAGGCTCCATCGCAGCCACGCGGGATCCTGCTGCGCCCGCCGGATTTTCGTCGCCGCGGCCCGCGGTCGAGGCGCGTCGCGGACCTCCGTCGTCTCAACGGTCATGGCGCCGGCTCCAGCTCTCCAGGAGGTTGACCACGAGCAGCATCGAGAACGAAATGACGAGCAGCACGACCGCAATGGCCGTCGCCTCGCCATACGCGAACTCCTCCAGGCGGGCGACGATCAAAATGGGGGCGATCTCGGTCTTGAACGGCATGTTGCCCGAGATGAAGACGACCGATCCATATTCGCCGATGGAACGGGCGAACGCGAGGGCAAACCCCGTGATCAATGCGGGAACCAGCGTTGGAAGGATCACGAAGACGAACGTCTGCCAGCGTGTGGCTCCGAGGGAAGAGGAGGCTTCCTCGGTCTCCGGATCGAGGTCTTCCAGGACGGGCTGCACGGTCCGCACGACGAAAGGCAGGCCGACGAAGACCAGGACGAGCACGATCCCGAGCCTCGTATACGCGCCGCGGATCCCGAGGGGGACGAGATGGCGGCCGAGCCAGCCATTCTCCACGTACAGGCTCGCGTAGACGAGGCCGCCGACGGCGGTCGGCAGCGCCAGGGGCAGGTCGACGAGCGCGTCGAGGATACGTTTGCCCGGGAACGTGTATCGTGTGAGCACCCAGGCGAGGAGCGCGCCGAGGACGACGTTCGTGAGAGCCGCGAGGAACGAGGTCCCGAAGGTCAGGAGATAGGCGGCGCGCGCGCGCTCGGTCCAAACCGCGCCCAAGAAATCGTGCAGCGAGAGCGAGCTGGCTTTGACGAAGACGGCCGTGATCGGCAGGAGCACGAGGAGGCCGAGGTAAAAGACCGTATACCCCAGGGTCAGGGAGAAACCCGGGAGCACCCTTCGGTTCACGCTCGCCATCCGCGGCTACTTCTTCGGGCTGTAGATGGTGTCGAAGACGCCGCCCTCGCCGACGAATTGCTTGTGCGCGTCGGGGAAGTCCTTCGCGATCTCGGTGATGGCGAAGAGCCGGAGTTCCGGGAAGGTCGCGGCGTGTTTCTTGAGAATGGCCTCGTTCGTCGGCCTGTAGAAGTGCTTCGCGGCGATCTCTTGCCCCTCGTCGGTATAGGCGAACTTGAGATACGCCTCCGCGGCTTTGCGGGTGTTCTTGCGATCGACGTTGCCGTCGACGATGGCCACGTGGGGCTCGGCGCGGATGCTGATGGGCGGATACACGAGCTCGAGCTCGCCCTTCGCTTCGCGCACTTCGAGGTGGGCTTCGTTTTCCCAGGCCAGGTGGACGTCGCCGAGCTTCTTCTGGACGAACGTGGTGGTCGCGCCGCGCGCGCCGGAGTCGAGGACGGGGACCTGCTTGTACAATTGCGTGACGTACTGGATCGCGTCGTCCCGCGAGCCGCCGCGCAGGACGACGGAGCCCCACGCGCTGAAGAAGGAGAGGTAGCCGTTGCCCGAGGTCTTCGGGTTCGGCGTGATCACCTCGACGCCGGGCTTGATGAGGTCCGGCCAATCCTTGATTCCCTTCGGATTGCCCTTTCGCACCACGAAGATGACCGTGGACGTGTACGGCAAGGAGCGGGAAGGGAGCCTGTCGATCCAGTTCGGCTGGATGAGGCCCTTTTTGCTGATGGCGTCGGTATCGAGGTAGGAGGCGAGGGTGACGACGTCGGCTTCGAGTCCGTCGATGACGGCCCGGGCCTGCGTGCTGGAGCCGCCGTGGGATTGCTTGAGGGTGACCTTCGTGCCCGATTCTTTTTCGTAGGCGGCGATGAACTTTTCGTTCAGGTCCCGCCAGAGCTCCCGGGTCGGGTCGTACGAGACGTTCAGGAGCTCGACCTCCTGGGCCGCGCCCCCGGTTTGGGACTTGCCGCAGGCCATGAGCCCGAGCGCGCCTACGATCAAGGCGGTGATCGCCGTGCGTCGGTCCGCCCTCCCACCCGTCGGATTGTGCGCCACGATGAGGAGCATATGTCCGCTATAACGGACGTGTCCAGTGAAATTTACTGCTCGTCCGTCATGGCGGATGATAGTGTGTGGGGGGAGATACTGTGTAGTCCGCGTCGCAGATTGACGTGTGCTCGTGACGCGGGTATTCGGGGGGGATGCTGACGCGAACCGGAAAACTCGCTGCCTCGCTGGTCGTCCTCCTGCTGCTCGCCGGTTGCGGGGGCGGAGAAGGAAATGGGAGCGAGGGCGCAGGCGGAAGCGGGGGCGCAGGCGGAAGTGGCGGCGCAGGCGGAAGCGGGGGCGGGGGCGGAAGTGGCGGCGCAGGCGGGAGCGGGGGCGCGGGCGGCAACGCCGTGAGCCCCGAGCCGCCCGCGGGGCTCGAGCATTACGTGACGGGCAACGACGCGGACGCGGACGTGACCCCCGCAGGGCCGGGCCTCATCTTGATGGGCGGCTCGACGGACGTGGACGCCGCATTCACTTGGTGGAAGCCGCGCATCGCGGGCGGCGACGTCGTCGTCCTTCGGGCCTCGGGCGCCGACGGGTACAACGAGTATCTGCAGGAGCTCAGCGCCTCGGATTCGGTCGAGACGATGCTCGTCACGAGCAAGGAGCTCGCGAACAGCGATTACGTGAAATGGCGCGTCGAGCACGCCGAGGGCATCTTCCTCGCCGGCGGCGATCAGTCCGATTACGTGACCTTCTGGCGCGGCACGGCCCTCGCCTCGGCGATCGCCTCGGCGTGGCAGCGCGGCGGCGTCGTCGGCGGGACGAGCGCGGGATGCGCCGTGCTCGGCGAGTTCGTGTTCGCCGCGCACGAGGGCAGCGTGTACTCGGACGAGGCGCTGCTCGATCCGTACAACGTCTACATGACGATGGAGCGTGATTTCTTCGCATTCCCGCCGCTCGCCGGGTTCATCACGGACTCCCATTTCGTGCCCCGCGATCGGATGGGCCGCCTCGTTGGTTTCCTCGGGCGGATCCTCACGGACGGCTGGGCCCCGAAGGCCAAGGGGATCGGCGTGGACGAGCAGACCGCGGTCGTGATCGACGCCCAGGGCAAAGGCGAGGTGATAGGGGAGGGGAAGGTGTATCTCGTGGTGGCGAACGAGAAGCCCACGAGTTGTGAAGCCGGAAAACCGCTCGTGTATTCGGGGCTATCGTATCATCGGCTGGCGGCCGGGGATACGCTGCAATTCCCATCGGGCGAAACGAGCGTGCCCGCCGAGCCCCTCAGCGCCGCGAACGGCGTGACGAGCCCGGCAGACCCGTATTGATCCGGATCAGGGCAGCGCCTTGAACTGCGTGATCATCTTCGTCCAAACGGCGGGCGTCACGCCGACTTCGAGGTGGCCGTAGGGCACGCCTTCCTGCTTCGACTTGTTCGTCTTGTTCGTGCTGGTCCAGCCCTGCGTGAGCTGATCCCGCGCCGCGATGCTGACGTCGAAGAGCACGCCGTCGCCCTTGGGATCACAGGTCGGGCAGGCCATGCCGTCGATCTCGAAGACCTGGCCGCTCGTGCCGCCCGAGGTGCCGTGCAGCACGTAGAGGTAATCGAGGCTCGTGCTGAGGCCACGCGCCCGGAGCCGATCGATGAGGTTGCCGCCCATCTCCGCGACGGCCTTGATGCCAATGCCGTCCATCAGCTTGTACTGCGCATACCCGAGCGAATACGACTCCGCGGTGAGGCTGTCGTAGTAGAGGTGCTTCGCGCGGCAAGCGGTCGCGGGATCGTACGCGGTCGCGCGGCAAGTCGTGTGCCCGGCGTCGTCCATGATCCAGCCGGCGCCGCCGAAGATGTTCGCCGGGTTGTAGTTGGTCTTGATGGCGATCCAGTCGCGCCATTTCGTCTCGTCCGTGTCGAGCGTGGACCAGTCGTAGCTGATCGGATCGTCCTGCCGGTTCGGGAGCGGGTAATACGAGCGCAGATCGTAGGTGACCTGCATCTGGCCGAGGTAGGCCGAGACGAGCTTGCCCTTGTCGTCGACCGAGCCCCACATGGCCAGGTTGTACTTGTCGAACGAGTACCCCGTCGACGAGGCGCCTTGCTCCGTGTTCAGCGTCTTCAGCGACTTCGGCGCGAGGGGCTTGCCGGTCGTGTCGAGGCCCGTGATGTTCGACGTGTAAATGCGGCGCCAGTAATCGAGCCACGTGCCGCCGCGGTTCTCGCAGACGGAGTAGGCATACGGGTTCGGGAAGATGTCGTTCGGCGAGTCCGCGTAGCCCCACGTCACGCATTGCACGGCGGACATGTAGCTCCACGTCACGGGCCCCTGGCCGAGCGGCGCGTTCTCCGCCGTGCTGTAGATGAGCAGCGGGTTGAACGGGTGGCGGAAGTTCAGGTCGATGCCGAGGTGCGGGCCGGAGAGGGCGACGTACGTGCGCACGTCCTTGCGGAAGTTCGGGACGCCGAGCGATTGGAGCGCCGCGAGCTGCTCGAAATACTTCGGGCCCCAATCGGTCCAGGTCGCGGGGCTCGACATGTAGAGGTCCGCCGCGACGACGCCCTTGCTCCAGGCGACGAGGTTGACCTTCGGCCTCCCCGTGAGCGAGCGGATGCGCGAGAGCGCGTTCGCGATGTGAATGGCCTGGTTGAAGTTGTCGCCGTGGAAGTTGCCGAAGGTCGTGGCGTAGGTGCAGAAGCCTTCGGCCTCGAGCGCCTGCACGAAGCCCGACGCCTGCGTCATGCCGGGGTAGAGCTTGCCCGTGCCGTCGTCGCCGCTCGGCCGGAGCCAGACGTTCGCGTTTTGCATGGCGCCGTGCACGAGCAGCACCGGGGCCTTCGTCTTGTCACACTGATCGAGCGCGGTCTTCGGGCCGTGATGCAGGAGGACGAAGCGCGCCTCGGGGCGCGTGGGGCCCTTGTCAGGACAAGCGGCGGCCGAGGTCGAGCCGACGGCGCCGGCGCAGGTGTTCTGGTATTGGATGTTGAACCCGTCGACGAGCTGCTGGTTCAGGGCGCCGAAGTAGGTGCGCAAGGGATAGGTGGAGTCCTGGAACGTGTCCTGCCAGCGGCCCTTCGCCGTGCGCAGGTTGTACCCCTCGGTGCGGAACTTCTGCCGCCCTTCGAGCAGCTCGATCTTGCCCCAGGACCAGCTCGGGGGCGTGATGGCGCCGACGAGCTTGTAGCTCTGCGAGAACGTCGTGGTCGCGGGGGGATCGAAATAGGCCTCGTAATCGGAGATGAACGTGAGGTCGGAGCTGGCTTCGTTGGTCTCTTCGTCGCCCGGAGCGAACTCCTCGACGGGCGACGCCACGCAGCCCACGGCGGAGAGGGCCGCGAAGAGGGCCGTGAGCGCAAACGAACGACGTGGAAGCGAAGATTGCAGCATGGAAACCTCCTGGGCAGCGCCCGCCGGGGAGCCCCGGTTGTGCGACCGCAGCAAGTGCGGGTCGTCCATGCCTATCGATGATCCGAGGGGTTTTCAAGCATCGTTCGAACCGGGAGGTCCGTTTGATGCTGCGGCTGCGAAGAAGTGTCGGAAGGGGAGCAATTGCCGCACTGCAAAAGGACGCCAGGTGTGCGTGCTGCGGCGCAGCATGGAGCGGCGCGTCGTCAGCCGCGGAGCTTCTTCGCCATTTCGGCGACGCGCTTGCCGAGGTACTTCGCGTGCGCGATGTCGTGCTCGGTGGGCGCGCCGTTCGCCGTGACGGAGGGGCCGTAGGGGTTGCCGCCGGACGCGAACACGAGCGAATCGGTGTAGCCCGGTGTCACGATGACGCCGCCCCAGTGGTAGAACGTGTTGTAAAGCGCGAGCAGCGTCGATTCCTGGCCGCCATTTGCGTTCTGCGCCGAGGTGAACCCCGAATACACCTTGTTCGCGAGTTTGCCCTGGAACCAGAGCCCGCCCGCCGTGTCGATGAACGACTTCATCTGCGACGACACGTTGCCGAAGCGCGTGGGCGTGCCGATGACGACGGCGTCGGCCCAGTCGAGGTCTTCGAGCGAGGCCTTCGGCTCGTCCTTCGTTTTGTCGAGGAACGCGCGCCACGCGGGGTTCCGATCGATGGCCGCGTCGGGCGCGGTTTCGGCGACGAGGCGGACGCGGACCTCGGCCCCCGCCGTGCTCGCGCCTTCGCCCACGGCCTGCGCCATGGCGTGGTTGGTCCCGGTCGACGAATAATAGATGATCGCTACGTTGGGCATGGTGGCTGTCTCGCTCCGTCCAAGGTCGGAAGGTGAGGGGGTCGAGGGCTCACTCGGCGTGTCCGAGCGGAGCCCCCGAGCGGAGAAGGGCGCGTACGCTATCACGCAAGATCGAAGAGCAGCACCTCTCCTTTTCCGTGGCCGCTGAAGACGAGCTCCTTTTCGCCGCTGATGGCCGCGCCGTCGCCCGCGTGGAGCACGGTTTCGCCGAGCTTCACTTCGCCCTTCGCGACGTGCACGTAGGCGTGCCTGCCGTCCGCGAGCGCGTGGCGCGCCTCTTCACCGTCGGCGAGGAGCCCCGCATACACGCTCGCGTCCTGGTGGATCGTGACGCTGCCGTCGCGGCCGTCGCGCGAGGCGATGAGGCGGAGCCGGCCCTGTTTCTCCTCGTCCGAGAAGTTCTTCTGCTCGTACCCCGGCGTGATCCCGCGCTCCTCGGGCGCGATCCAGATCTGCAGGAAATGCACGCCATCCTTGCGCGATCCGTTGAACTCGCTATGCGAGACGCCCGTGCCCGCGGTCATGCGCTGTACGTCGCCCGGCCGGATCATCGAGCCGTTGCCCATCGAGTCCTTGTGCGAGAGGGCGCCTTCGAGCACGTACGAGAGGATCTCCATGTCCCGGTGCGGGTGCGTGCCGAAGCCCTGGGCCGGCGAGACGCGGTCCTCGTTGATGACCCGGAGCGACCGGAAGCCCATGTGCGCCGGATCGTAATAGTTGGCGAACGAGAACGTATGGTACGAGTCGAGCCAGCCGTGGTTCGCGTGTCCGCGGTCTTCCGAGCGTCGCAGCGTGATCATCGTGGTCTCCTTCGGTCCCCGGCTTCGTGCGGGGCGCTGTCCGTTCGCCCTCGAGATAAGCACGAGCCGGGCCAAGCTCCGGGAGGCGCTTTTTCGGCGGGAAACGCGAGGTTCGTGCTGCCTCCGTCTATCAAAATGATAGACTCGGGGCTCTCAAGATGAAAACCACGGGCATGCGGGCCGCCGATCTGCGGCTCTCGGATCTGTTCTCGTTCGGCCCGAAGGGCGGGGTGATGCGCTTCGCGGGCGAGCGCGTGCTCCTCTTCGACGCGGTCGCGCTCGGGCTCCTGCGCAAGCAGCTCATCGAGAGCTTCGGCTACCACGCGGCGCGCGCGGTGCTGACGCGCTTCGGCTACGGTCACGGCTGGCGGACGGCGGAGGCGCTGCGCGAGGGGATCCCGTGGGCGGACGAGCGGGAATGGCGCATCGCGGGCGGGCGGCTGCATCGGCTGTGGGGGCTCGTGACGTTCGAGCCGGTCGAGCCCGACGGGCGCCCCGGGCCCGAGCCGTTCGCCGACGCGATATGGCACGACTCGTACGAAGCAGAGCAGCACCTCTTGCACCTCGGGCAAGCGACGGAGCCGGTGTGCTGGACGCTCGCGGGATTCGCGAGCGGATACCTGAGCCGCGTCAATGGTCGGCCGATCTTCGCGCTGGAGGAGTCGTGCCGCGGGAAGGGGGACGCCGTGTGCCGGATGATCGGGCGGAGCCGCGAGGAGTGGGGCGAGGCAATTGTGCCGCACCTGCCGTTTTACGAGACGGACTGCCTCGACGCCTCGCTCCGGCACGTGCAGCGGGCCCTGCGGCGCGCCGAGACGCGGCTGCTTCGCGCCGAGCGGCTGATCTCGGCGGGCGACGAGGAGACCGAGGTGCCGGGGCTCGTGGCGCGGAGCGAGGCCATGCGGAGCGTGGTCGTGATGGCGCGGCGGGTCGCCCGGACAAACGCGACGGTGCTCCTGCTCGGCGAGAGCGGGGTGGGCAAGGAGAGGATCGCGCGGCTCGTGCACGACGCGTCGCCGCGCGTGGCGGGGCCGATGGTGGCGATCAACTGCGCGGCCGTGCCGGAGAGCCTGCTCGAGAGCGAGCTCTTCGGGCACGCGAAAGGCGCATTCAGCGGGGCCGTGACGGAGCGGGCGGGGCTCTTCGAGGCGGCGCGGGGCGGGACGTTGTTCCTCGACGAGGTGGGCGAGATCCCGCTCGCGATGCAGGCGAAATTGCTCCGGGTGCTCGAAGAGCGCGAGGTGCGGCGGGTGGGCGAGAACCGGACGCGCCCGATCGACGTGCGGATCGTGGCGGCGACGCACCGAAATCTCGCGGCGGCCGTGGCGCAGGGGCGCTTTCGGCAGGATCTCTATTTCCGGCTGCGGGTCGTGGAGATCGCGATCCCGCCGCTCCGCGAGCGGCCGGAGGACATCTTGCCGATCGCGCGGCGGCAGCTCTCGGAGGCGGCGGCGCGGGAAGGGGAGGCGCCGAAGGAGCTCGGCAAATCGGCGTGCCGCGCGCTGTACGAGCACGCCTGGCCGGGCAACGTGCGCGAGCTCGTCAATGCGATGGAGCGGGCGCGGATCCTCTCGGAGGGGCCGACGATCGAAGGGATCGATCTGCCGCCCGAGATCGGAGGCGCAGCCGCAGCAACGACCTCGCGTGAAGCTGGGTTTTCCCCGCGCCCGCTCGCCGAGGTCGAGCGGGCGCACATCCTCGCGACGCTCGCGGCCGAGGGAGGAAACCGCAAGGAGGCTGCGGCAAAGCTCGGGATTGGTGTGGCGACCCTTTATCGGAAGCTCAAGGAGTACGCCGAGGGATAATCGCTACTGGCAAGCGCCGCCCAGGAGATCCGCGCCGAGGCATTGCCCGCTCGCGCAATCGGCGTTCGCGTAGCAATCGACGCCCGGCGCGCCGAGCGCGCACTGGTTCGCCATGCACACGCCGCCGAGGCAATCGGCGTCCTGGAGGCACGCCTTGCCTTGCCGGCACGGATGGCAGGCGTCGCCGCCGCAATCGATGTCGGTCTCGTCGCTGTTCTTGATGCAGTCGCCGCAGCTCGGGCCTTGCTCGCCCTCCTCGCCGCACGTGACGCGCCCGTCGACAGGCGCGCAGAGCTGCCGGAACGAGCAGAACACGCTCGCGCAATCCTGGTCGTTCGCGCACGCGGCGCCGTCGGGGCACGCGACGCACGCGGAGCCGCCGCAATCGACGTCCGACTCGTCCCCGTCCTGCACGCCATTGCTACACGGATCGGCAGGCCCTTCGCCGCCCTCACCGCCTTCGCCGCCCGCGCCAGAGTCCCCCTCCCCCTTCGCCCCGGCGCCGTTGTTCCCGCTCCCGTCCGCATTCGCCGGGTCCTGCCACGCCTCGATGCCGAGGAGATCGGCGCAGCCGGTCATGGACACCAGCAAACCCAAACCCGATGCCGTCAAGAAAATGGAACGCATGTTCAGTATTTTACCCGGCCGAGCCTGCGCTCCGCAAGGCAACTCGCAGCGCTCGGATTAGAAATTTCCGATAAGAAGCGCTCCGCCCCCGGTCCGATCGGCGAAAGGCGCGACTTCGTAGTGGAAACCCGTCCGCGGCGCGGGCTTGGGGGCCTCGGTGCGCTCGGGGAGCAAAACGAGCACGAGCGCCGTCACCGCGCTGGCGGCGCCCATGCCAAAAGCGACATTCGCTACCGTCGCCGACCGAAGCGCGTCCTCGCGGAGCTCGCGGCCGCGCGCGCACGAGGCCGCCGTCGTGCAGGACGACTGGAACGAGACCGACGCGGCGTTCCGACTGCTGGCCGAAAGCGCGAAGGCCCCCGCGACCGCGAGCCCGGTGAAGCCCACCCCGCCGGCCACGAGTGCGCCCACCTTGCGCGCGTCAAGTCCCTTGGAGGTCAAAAGATTGGAGGTCCCAGGATCCGATGGCGCCGGATTTTTCTTTGCCGGCTCCACGGGCGCAGGGCGATTCCAGTCGGGGATCTCGACCTCGGCGACCTTGCGCGCCTGCGCCGTGACCGTGGCGCGGAACTCGGGGCGGCCCGCGAGGCGCGCGACGATCTCGTACGTGCCCGGATCGATGGGCTGCGCGACCCCGAGCTCGTCTGGCGCGAGGCGCACGCCGTTGCGGAAGACGGCGGCCCCCTCGGCGCCCTTCGGGAGCCGCACGAGCAGGCGCGGCAACTCCGGTTCGAGCGCGCTCGCGCGCTGCCGGGCGAACGCGCCGCGCTCGTCGTTCACGGCCTCCGCGCGCCGGGCCGTCTCGCCGTACTCGCGCCACGCGGTGGCGGTGCGGCCCTCCTGCTCGTGGCAGGCCGCGAGCAGCCCGAGCGTGCCGATCGCCGGATCGAGCGCGTCGCTTTGCGCGAGCTTCGTGCAAGCCTCGACGAACGCGCCCTGTTCGAGCAGGCGCTTGCCGTCCTGGAAGAGGGTCTCGGCGAGCGTCGCCGCCTCGCTGGGATCCGCGGGCGAGGTGAGCGGGGGTTCGTCGTCCGCGCGGGCCGCGGCGGGCGCGAGGGCGAGGAGCGACGCGGCGACGAGGATGAACTTATTTGCGCTTGCCACCGAAAATCCCCACCGTTTGCTTGATGGTTTGCGTTTGCTTCGAAGTCTTCGTCGGCGTCGGCGCCTTCGTGGTCTTCGCCGGGGTCGTGCTCGTGGCCGCGGACGACGTCGCGGCGGGGGGCGGCGCCGCAGCCGTGACCTGCGGAGGCGGCGGCGTCGTCGGCTCGGGCGCGCGCGCCGCGGGCGTGGCCTCGGGCGGCGTAGTTGTGGCCTCGGGTGTCGCTGCGTGTTGCGTCACGACGACGAGCGAGACGAGCAGCGCGGTTGCGACGAGGCCTCCTGTCGCGAAGATCGCCGCGCGTTTCTTTCGGCCTCGCGCGTCGCCCAGGTCGACGGAGCTCGTGAAGCCCGCGTGCGTGTGCGCGGGGGCGCGTGGGAGCGTGATCGCTTGGTCCGTCGGCACGCGCGAGGGACGCCCGGGCCCGGTGATGTCGAGGCTCGCCGTGCCCACGAGCGCCTGGCCGATGCGCGTGGCCCGGGTTCGCGCTTCGGGGCCGCCGAAGGGCGCGATCGCCTCCGAGAACGCGCCGAGGTCCGCGAATCGCTCGTGCGGCCGCTTCGCCAGGGCGCGCAGGATCGCCTCTTCGAGCCGCGCGGCGACCTCGGGGCGTTTTTCGCGCACGCGCGGCGGCGGCTGCGTGGCGATGACGACGATGAGCTGCGTGATGCTCTCGGCCGCGTAGGGCGGCGCGCCCGCGAGCATCTCGTACAGGATCATCCCGAGCGCGTGCTGATCACTGCGCGCGTCGACGTTCTTCGTCGACTGGATTTGCTCGGGGGACATGTACTGCGGGGTGCCGAAGACCGCGTCGGTCCCGGTGATGGACGCGCTGTGCCCCGGCGCGTCTTTCGAGAGGCCGAAGTCGAGCACCTTGAGCACGCGCGGGCGGAGCGGGCGCTCGGCGAGGAAGAGGTTCGCCGGCTTGAGGTCCCGATGCACGAGGCCCTGCGCGTGGGCCGCCGCGATGCCCTCGCAGGCCTCGAGCGCGAGGTCGACGGCCTCGGCGACGGGGAGCTTGCCGCGCCGCGTGAGCTCGGCTTCGAGGTCGTGCCCGTAGAGCCGCTCCATCACGAGGTACGGCGCGCCCGTCTCGGTCTGCCCGACGTCGCTCACGCGCGCGATGTGCTCGGAAGGCAACGTCGCGGCGATGCGCGCCTCGCGGAGAAACCGCGTCACGACGTCCGAAGAGAGCGCGAGCGCCGGGTTCAAGAGCTTGATGGCGACGGTCTGGCCGAGCGCGAGGTGCGTCGCTTCGAGGACCACACCCATCCCGCCGCAGCCGAGCTCTTGCTCGACGCGGTATTTGCCCAGCAGGATGGTCCCGGGCGGCGGCGCCACCATCATACTGACGACAGACGCTATCACGGCTCGTGTCCGATCGAAACAAGGTCGTCGTGTGTGCGTCGATGGAGGGACGTGTCGGAAATTCGACACCTCCCCGAAGTGTCCGCGGACGAACCGTTGCAATTTGCAACGCACGGGGAGGTGTTTCCGACGGAGGATCGAAGCATCGGACGAAAAGAAGGTGACCGCGATTGCTTGAGTAGGTTGCTTCGTGGACAAAGGACCGAATTCGTGTTTGATGGTTTGACATGCCGAGTCGACCCTTCCGCACCACGATGGGCCTCCTGGTTTCCTCCGCCTGGCTCAGCCTCGCGGCGTTTCACGCAGTTTCATGCGCGGAAGGAGGCGAAGTCGGTACGAGCGGCACGGCCGGCGCGAGCGGATCGCCGAGCGGGAGCGGCGGCGGAGGTGGTGACGCAGGAGGCGGCGGGACCGGGGGCGACGGCGGAGCCGCGGGTACGGGGGGCACAGGCGGCGTGGGTGGCGTCGGCGGCGCGGGCGGCGTCGGCGGGGACGCAGGCATGGGAGGCGCCGGCGGCCTCGGCGGCGCAGGCGGTGGAGGGGGGACAGGTGGGGCCGGCGGCGCGGGCGGCGCAGGCGGCGCAGGCGGCGCGGGCGGCGGTCCCGTGGTGGGGCTCGAACTCTGTGTGCTGAACGACGCGGGGCCGGAGGGCGCTTGCGCGAGCCCCGAGGAACTCTCGTATGGCGTCGTGCCCGCAGGGACGACCCGGATGCGGCTCTTCCGCGTGGACAATGCCTCGAACGCAACTGCGTCGTTCCAGTCGGTGAACGTGGCGAGCCCCGACTTTTCCGTCGAGGTGGTCCGGTTCGTGCCGGACGCGCCCAATCCGCCCATTCGCGTGCCGGTCACGTTGCCGTTCGACAGGCCGCCCGGCACATCGCTGCATTTCGAGGTCACGTATACCTCGCCCGGCCTCGCCGAGCCGCTCGATCCGCTCGACGTGGAGGTCACAGCGACGATCGGCGGCGCCCCGGCGGCCGGCGTGCTCGTGCCCATCGTGGGGACCGCCGAGGGCTGCCCGCAAGGCCAGGCCGTCTGCGACGCCGATCCGACGAACGGCTGCGACACGGACATCCTGACGAGCTCGGATCATTGCGGCGCCTGCGACAACACGTGCAGCTTGCCGAACACCACGGCCGTCTGCGTGGCCGGATCTTGCAAGCCGGGCGCGTGCACCATGGGATTCGGGGATTGCAACGACGTGGCGGCCGATGGCTGCGAAACGGACGTGACAAACGACGTGCTGCATTGTGGCGGCTGCAACTACGCTTGCGATCTCGCGAATGCGACCGAGGCGTGCATGGGCGGCGCCTGCGTGCCGGCCGCGTGCACCGCGCCGTTCGGCAATTGCGACCAGATTCCGAGCAACGGGTGCGAGACGAACCTGCAAACGACCCTCGCGCATTGCGGCGCGTGCAACGCCGCGTGCAACCTCGCGAACGCCGCCGAGTCCTGCGTGTCGGGCACCTGCACGCTCGGCGCCTGCGACAGCGGGTTCGGCAACTGCGATGGCATGGGCTCGACCGGCTGCGAGACGAACCTGCAAACGACCCTCGCGCATTGCGGCGCGTGCAACGCCGCGTGCGATCTCGCGAACGCCGCCGAATCCTGCGTGTCGGGCACCTGCACGCTCGGCGCCTGCACCATGGGCTTCGGCAACTGCGACGGGGTGGCCTCGACCGGCTGCGAGACGAACCACCTGAACGACGCGGAGAACTGCGGCGGCTGCAACAACGACTGCGGGATGCTCATCCCGAACGCGCAATCGACCTGCTCGTCCGGCATGTGCCAGCTCGTCTCCTGCCTGCCCGGCTACGTCGACGTCGACGGCTCCCCGCAGAACGGCTGCGAGTGCACGTTCGTCGGGGCAGACCTGCCCGACGACGGCTTCGCCGACACGAATTGCGACGGCATCGATGGCGACGCGTCCGCGGCCGTGTTCGTCGCGAAAACCGGAAATGACCTGAACCCGGGCACGCGCGAGTCGCCGATGGCGACGATCTCCGCGGGGATCTCGCGGGCCGTCGTCCTCGGCAAGAAGCAGGTGTACGTGTCGCAGGGGCTCTACGACGGACGCATCACGCTGGCGAACGGCGTGTCCGTGTACGGTGGGTACTCGGCGCAGAACGGCTGGGCGCGGAGCGCAGCCTACGTGGCGACGATTCAATCGAGCGGCGTGGTGAACGGGCGCGTGAGCGCGGTCGAGGGCAAGGACCTCGTCATGGCGATGACCGTCGACAGGATGACGATCCAGACGCTCGACACGAACACGGCGAGCATCTCGAATTACGCGATGTACTGCAACAACTGCCCGTCGCTCGTCCTGAAAAACAGCTCGCTCTCCGCCGGCGTGGCGGGGCCAGGGGCGGCGGGGGCGGCGGGGACCGCCGGTGGGATCGGAGGCAATGGGGCCGCGGGCGGGCCTGGCGCCTGCGATTCCAACACCTCGGCCGCCGGCGGCTCGGGCGGGTCGAGCGTGTGCAGCCGGACCGGCGGCCTCGGCGGCAAAGGCGGCTACGCGACGGGTGGTGGAGCGGGGCTCTCGGGCACCGGAGGCACGGTCGGCGGGATCGGCGGCTCCGCGGGCAATGCGGGAACGGACGGCGCGGGCGGCCAGCTCGGCACGGCGGGGACGAACGGCGGGAACGGGACGGGCGGCAGTGGCGGATCGACCGCGACCCTGTTCTGGGTCGGCAACGCGGGCGTGACCGGCGTGACCGGCGTGCACGGCAATGGCGGCGGCGGCGGTGGTGGTGGTGGCGGCCAGACGGGCGCGTTCGTCATCAATGGCACGGGCAACGGCGGCGGCGGCGGCGGCGCGGGCGGCTGCGGCGGCACCGGCGGCGGCGGCGGCGGCGCGGGCGGGGGATCGTTCGGGCTCTTCGTCCTCAATTCGAACGGATTGACCCTGACGGGCAAT
>NZ_JARZHI010000103.1:0-29003 GCF_029946465.1 Polyangium sorediatum | reverse complement strand
GGGTTGCCAGCAGAGCCCGCAGCGCGGCGGTCTCGGTGGGCAACGCCGCTGCTGGTCTTGACAAGGCCTGCTCGATGAACTGCGCATCGCGCAGTTCATCGAACCCGGGTCCAGCCCCTGGCTGGTCCGGGGTGGAGGGGGCGGACAGCCCCCTCCTGGGGCCTGGGGCAAAGCCCCAGCGCTACGCCCCGAGGGCGCGGATGGCGTTGAGCATGCGCCGGAAGAGGCCCTCTTCCGGCGTGGGGGGCGAGGTGTCTTCGATCGGGCCGAGGGCCACGACCTCGGCGAGCATCGTCGAGGGGATGAGGACGCCGGCGCAGCCGGGGCAGCGTAGGATCTCGGGGCCGTGGCCGCGCAGGTGCTCGGGCGCGAGGGTGTCGCGGCAACGCGGGCAGGTGCGGGCCCCCGGGCGCGCCTGCGGGACTGCCGGGCGGACCTCGACGGCAGAGGCGACGCTGGAGACGTCGCCGTCGAACCAGTCGATCCACACGGCGTGGCAGTCGGCGCAGACGTCGACCACGGCGCCGGGGGTGGGGCGTTCTTGCAGCAGGCCCGCGCAGAGCGGGCACTGCGGAGAGGCGAGGCGGTATTGCTCGCTCATCGGGCAGCTCCGGGCGGCGTTGTCAGGCGTCCGTAGAGATCGGCGAGCTCGCGCAGGCGCATGGCCGTCTCGCGGCGGAAGACGTCGCCGTGCAAGAGGAAACGCCAGTTGTCGCGGGTCGTGGCGGGGTTGTTCATGCGCGCCTCGCTGCCGCGCGAGAGCACGTCCTGCATGGGGAGGATCGCTGTGTTCGCGGTGGAGGCGAACGCCGCGAGGATGAAGTCCCACGCGATGTCCTGGCCGCTCACGCGGAGGTAACGCTGCACGTGCTGGCGCACGTGTGGCGCGGTCGCGTGCCAGAAGCCCACGGTGGTGTCGTTGTCGTGGGTGCCCGGGTAGACGACGTTGTCCGGCTCGTGGTTGTGGGGCAGGTGCGTGTTGTCCGCGTCGCCGCCGAACGCGAACTGAAGGACGCGCATGCCAGGCAGGCCGGCCGCGCGGCGCAGCTCGTGGACGGCCTCGTCGATCATGCCGAGATCCTCGGCGACGAGCGGCATCTTGCCGTGACGCTCGAGCGCCTGGAAAAACGCGAGCCCGGGGCCCTTCACCCAGCGACCGCCGCGCGCGTCGGGGGCGCCGAACGGGATCTCCCAGTACGCGGCGAACGCGCGGAAATGATCGATGCGGGCGATGTCCGTGTGCGCGAGGACGCGGCGGAGGCGGGCGCGCCACCAGGAGAAGTCGTCCTCGGCCATGCGATCCCAGCGGTAGATCGGGTTGCCCCAGAGCTGGCCGGTCTCGCTGAAGTAGTCCGGCGGCACGCCCGACACGGTCTGCGGCGTGCCGAGCTCGTCGAGGTGGAAGAGGCTTCGGTGCGCCCAGACGTCGACGCTGTTGCGATCGACGTAGATCGGCAGGTCGCCGACGATCCGCACGCCACGGGCGTGGGCGTAGGCGCGGAGCTCCGACCATTGGTGCTCGAAGAAAAACAGGATGGCGATCTCGCGCTCGATCTCCTTGGCGAACTCGGCGCGGGCCTTGGCGAGCGCTGCGGGCTCGTGGTCGCGGAGGGCGGGCTCCCAGTCCCACCAGGCCTTGCCGCCGTGCTTGCGCGAGAGGAGCCAGAAGAGCGCGGCGTCCTCCAGCCACGAAGCCTCGGCCTCGCGGAAGGCGGCGAGCGGCTTGCGCAGCGGGTGCTCGGGGTGCGCGAGGAGGCGCTCGGCAGCGCGATCGAGGCGCGGCTCCTTGAAGGCGCGCACGGCGTCGAAGTCGACGACGCTCGCGGACGTGAAGTCGTGCGCGAGGTCCGCAGCGTCGAGCAGGCCGAGCTCGTGCAGCCGGACGAGGTCGACGAGGAGCGGGTTGCCGGCGAAGGCGGACCAGCAGACGTAGGGGCAGTTGTTGCTGGTCGGGTTGAGGGGCAGGACCTGCCAGAGGCCGAGCCCGGCCTGGGCCAGCCAGTCGAGGAAGCGCCGCGCGGAGGCGCCGAGATCCCCCATGCCGTAGGGGCCGGGCAGGGAGGTCGGGTGCAGGAGGATGCCCGCCTCGCGGCGGGGTTTGTCTTGGGCCTGGGTCATGCGAGCGTCTCCTCAGGGCGGGCCAAAAAGCGGGCGGACAATATCACCGCCGGGCCTTCTGCGTGATCCTTTGCAGCGCGGCCGAGACCGCCTCGCGCGCGCGTTTGGCCTGGGCCTCGGGATCTTTCTCCGGCTGACCGAGGGCCCGGATCGCCTCGCAGGCGGCCTTGTCGGCGGGCGGGAGCGTGACGCAGAAGAGATCGTACGAGCGCGAAGCGGGCTCGGCGAGGGTGGGCTCCTTCGCGAGGATCGCCACGGCGTGCGCGAGGACGAGGGCGAAGAGCGATGCCTGCGGGCTGGTGTCGACCCATCGCGAGACGAACGTGGGGCTCCTCGCGAGCTTGGCCAGCACATCCCATCGGTCGCGGGTGAGGCCGAGCTCGGTCGCGAAGACGAGCACGGAGAGGTTGCGGCCGCGATCGGCGAGGGCCGCCGTGTCCGCGTCGAGCGCGGCGAGATCGTCGAGCGCGGCGTCTTCGAGGGGAGCGCAGTTGACGGCGACGCTGAGCGTGTCGGCCCGCAAGCTCGGGCCGAGGAGCTTTGATCGGCCGATCGAGCGGGCGGCGCCGAGGAGGCTCGGGTTGCAGTGGCTCGGCTGGCGCTGGCGGGCGAGAAGGATGGCGGCGTCGTAGACGCGGCCGGCCGAGGCGAGATCGAGCGTGGCGCGGGTGAACGCGTCGGGGTCGTAGTTCTTCTCGTCCATGCCGCCGAGGAACGTATCGAGGGCGGGCAGGGGGCCGCCGCAAGCCTTGCCGGTGTCGCCGCGCCGGATCCGCGGAAGCTTGTGGAGCGCGCCGCCCGCGCGGAGCGAGAGGGCGAGGGAGTAGGTGTCACACGCAGGCGCCTCGTAGCCGCCGAGCTCGACCTTGTCCTCGGTGCAGGCGAGGGGCTCGCCGAGCACGGCGAGGGCACGCGCGGCGCGATCGAGCAGGGGTTTTGCGGTGGGCATGCCGGCGAAGGCGACGGGCGTCGTCGAGAGGATCTCGCGCAGGGCGGCGTCGTCCGTGTCCTCGTCGAGCGTGGCGCGGACGAGTGACCAGAGATCACCGGCGAGCAAGGGCATGCCGGCGTCGGCGGCGAGGACGGCCGTGACGGCGAGGACGGCGCGCGCGTCGACGGCGAGGGTCTTCGGATCGGCCGGGCCGAGCGATCGGCCGCCGAGGCGCGCGCCGAAGATCGCGGCGTCGATCGCGCGGGACGCGGCGGAGGCGCCGCGATCGACGTCGCCGTCGAGGAAGTGGTAGGCGGCGGCGACGGCGGAGGCGTGCACGTAGTACCGCGCGGCCTCGGTGTCGCGATCGGGGCCGGCGATCGGCGCGAGGTACGCGGCGAACGAGCCCTCGGGTTTGCGGGGCGAGCGCACGCCGAGGCCGAGCTGGAACGAGGAAGAACGTTCGAGCAAGCCCGCGCCGAAGGAGACGTCGAAGATCACGTTGAGGACCTTGGAGACGGTCTTCTCCTCGTAGCGGTACGTCATGCGGGGCATCACGAGCCCGCTCGACTCGGCCTTCGCGAGGAACGCGTCGAGTTTCTCGCGCGCCTTCGCGCGGTCGCCCGTGTTCGCGAGCCGCATCGCGTCCATCACGGAGACCACGGCGTCCGCGGCCCCGGGATCCTCGCAGGCGCGCGTGACGGCGCCGCGCATGCCCTCGGCGTACTCGCTCGGCCGCGGCGGCTCTCCGTGCCGCGCCCGGAAGACCTCGCGCGCGAAACGCAGGGCCCAGCCGAGCTCGGAGGCGCCGCTCGACGCCGCGGCGATGGCCACGTCGGGCGGCGGCTTGTCCGTGGCAACCGAGACGAGCACGCCGCCGAGCAGGCAAAAGTCAGCCTGATCCTGCTTGCCCTGGGCCCGCAAGGTGCCGGCGAGCGAGACGAGGAGCGCGTCGAGCCCGCCCTGCGGGGTCTCCACCGCGGCAGCACGGGCGAGCGCGTCGAGCAGGCCGACCGACGTGCCTGCGCTTTCATCACGGAAGATCGCTGCGAGCGCGCCGAGCAGGCTCCTCACGCGGGTCGCGTCGATCGAGGAGGCTTTGGGCTCGGCGAGGTAGGTGCGCACGAGGCCGTAGATCGACGTGATCGCGTCGGCGAACGCGCGCTCCTCCCACGCGGCGAGCCCGGCCGAAAAGGCGCGGTCGGCGTCCGCCGCCGGGATCACGAAGGCGAAGGGCGCGGCCTTGTTCTTCCGCGGCGACGCGACGTCGATCGCGTCCGACAGGATCGTCACGACGAGCCGCGCGCGGCGGATCGTCGCGCCGTCACCCTTGGCATACGAGGGGCTCGCGAGGATCCGCCTCCGTACGTCGCCGATCCGCGCGAGGACGCGGCGCGCCGCGGGGCTCGGCCCGCCCTTCGCGCCGCCGCACTTCGGCTCGGAGCCGGCAGGCTTGTCGAGGAGGATCGTCGCGAGCGCGGTGATCGTTTGATCGCCAAGGGTCACCACGTCGTCGAGCAGGGCCGCGGGCATCGGCTCCGCGCCTTCGCCGAGGCCGGCGAGGCTCTCGCGCAGAGCGTCCCGTGCGGCCTTGCGATCGGCGGGGAAGCGGGCCGGATCGGCGGCGTCGGGGTCGAGCTTGCCGGCGCTGCCGAGCGCGAGGTAACGGGCCACGCTGGCGGCGAGGCGCGCGAGCGGGCGCCGGGCGACGGACGGATCGGCGAGGGCCTGTCCGACCCGGGCCGCGGCCGCGTCGAGATCAGGTCGTTCGCCGAGGAGCATGCGCACGAGCACGTCGGCGGTGAAGAGCCCGGCCACACCCCAGCCGCTCTGGCGCGCGAGATCCCCGTCGAGCTTCTTGCGGAACGCGCCGACGAGGCCTGTGTAAAACGCGCTCTGGATGGCGGCCGGGTACGCCGTCGCGGCGAGCGCGCCGGTGAAGGCGGCCTCGAAGACCTCGGGGGCGTCCTTCGCGCGCGCGAACCGATCCTCGATCATGCGTCGCAGCAGATCCACGAGCGCGTCGCGCAGCGCCGGGTCGGAGACCAGGCCGGGGGCGTATGCGAGCGTGACCACGCTCATCGAGCGCGTGCGATCGGGGTGGGCCTGGTGGAGCTGCGACAGCGCGGCCAGGTGCGCAGAGACGAGCATCGAGGCACGCCGATACGTGGGCGTCTGCGCGAGCGAGATCCCCGAGAGCTCGCCGCGCTGCTGCGTCAACGCGAAGGCGTGGGTCCAGGTCGTGCGGGCCTCGCCCACCGTGCGCACGAACGCGTCGTACCGGGGCAACCACGCCGCGAGCGGCAGGAGGTTCTTCCGGGTCGTGTCGAGCGAGAGCGAAGGCGCGAGCGAGCGGCCCATCGAATACGCGAAGGCCAGATCGTCGGGCCCCTGGAAGCTCGGCGGTGGCACGGCGACGCACGCCTCCCGCGGGCCAAAGAGCGCGCGGATCCCCTCGCGGTTGCCTTCCGGCACGGCCGCGAGGATGGCGTCGCCGACGACCTTCCAGGTCGCACCGTCGTCCTCCGCGGCGCGGACGCGCAGGAGGTGGCCGTACGGCGTGCCGTCGCGCAACGTGTCCGGCCCGGGGGGGCCACTCGAACGAGCGTTCGGGTACGGCGAGATCGAGGCGCCCGCCGGAGGTTCGAGCGCGATGCCGGCGCTCTCCAGCAGCGTGAGCAAGTACCTCCCGCGGAGCACGGGCTCGGCTTCCTCGGAAGGATGCGAGGGCTTGCGCTCGCTCGCGGCGTTGCGCCTTTCGAGCAGGTTCGAAAGGCGATCGGCCTCGCCGGCTGCGTTGACGTAGCGGAAGCTCGCGGCGTGCTCGGCGGCGCGTCGGACCGCTTGGGCGATCTCCAGATCGAGCTCGAGGATCCCCTCGGGATCACGCGAAACGATGTCCTGCACGACGGGCGGTAGGCCGGCCATGAAGGGGCGGAGCGGATCGTTCGGGAAGATCTCTGTCCACGTCTTCGTGTCGGCAGGGACGCGCGCGATCGTCTCCCAGCCGAGCGACACACCCATCGCAGCGAGCAGCGCCGACGCGTCGATCGACGCCGGGCGGGGCAGCGGCCCGGTCCGGATCTCCACGGCTCCTTTTCGCGCGGAGACCCGCGGCGAAGGCGTGTCGCTGCCGCTCTGCTCGCGCAAGACGACCGACTTCGCAGCGCGCGCTTTCGGATCGGACTTCGCGTCACGCCAGAGCGAGGCCCACCGATCGGCGGCGTCACGCTCGGCCCGCGCCGCAGCGTAGGCGTCGATCAGCGCCGTCGGATCCCGCTCTTCCCGCGCGGCCGCGACAATCGCGCCCTCACACGTGGCAAGCGCAGCCTTGTCGCAGCGGACGTCCGACGTCGACATCGTCTTGGGTGGAGGCGGCGCGACGCAGCTCCCGGCGGCCAGGATCAAGGCCATCCCGGAGACGACCGCGCGCACAGCCCGTTTCCCGCGGTCCTCGCGTCGCACCCGCATCACGCACCTCCGCCCTTGTCGCACGACGCCGCCGTCGTGATCGTCCGTGTCGCGCGGAGCACGCTCCCTTCACCGCCGGCGAGCGGCGCGCCCCCGTCATCCACGACGACGATCTCCACGTCGAACGTGTCGTACCGATTCGCAACGCCGATCATCGGGAACTCCACGACCGTCCCGGAGCCGCGGCCGATCACCTTTCCATTCGCCGAGAGTTCGAGGTGTCCACACGCCTTCGTGTCGCCGCAGTACCCGGGCGGCCGCAGCAAGAGCGCTTTGACGTCGAGCAAGAAGGGGATCCGAACGTCCGGCACCTCGCCGATCGAGACGCAGGCGCCTTCCAAAGGGCTCTTGATGGAGATCGTGGGCGGATCGGTCGTGGTCGTCTCCGTGGTGGTGTCGTCGCTCTCGTCGCTGCAGCCGGCGAGCAGGGCCGCGCACAAGACGAGCGAGCGCCCCGAGGCGCAGAGGACGCGCGCGAAGAAAGCGTGGGGGAAGCGTGTCATCGCGCCTTTGTAACCCAGGCCCGAGCAGGATGGGAGAGATGCGAAATCCGGGCTAAGCTCGCCGCGTGTCGCGTCAAGAGAGGATCGAGCAGAAGCTCTCCGAGGCCCTCGCACCCGTGTTCCTCACGGTCGAGAACGAGAGCAAAAACCACAACGTGCCCGCGGGCTCCGAGACGCACTTCAAGGTGCTGATCGTGAGCCCCGCCTTCGAGGGTCTCGGCACCATCGACAGGCACCGCAAGGTGCACACGGCCCTCGCCACGGAGCTGCGCTCAGGCCTGCACGCGCTCACGATCCGCGCGCTCACGCCCGCGCAGTTCGACGCCGAAGGCGCCCCAGGCTTCCAGTCGCCGCCCTGTCTCGGCGGCTCGAAGCACGACAAGTCCTGAGATCGGCATGCTCACGCTCAGCCTGATCACCGATCTCCACTTCGGCCCCGAAGCTGGATTCGCGGGCAAGCTGCGCAAGCTCACCCGCAGCGCCCCCGGCCTCGCCAAAGCCTTCGTCGCCCGCATGAACGAAGTCGTCCACCCCGACCTCGTCGTGAACCTCGGCGACGACATCGAGGACGAGGACCACGACGCCGACCTCGCCCGCTACGCCGCGTGCATCCACCTCCTCCGCGGCGCGCGCGCCGAGCTCGTGAACGTCGCGGGTAACCACGACACCGCGCACCTCTCGCCGTCGGAGCTCCTCTCCGTCTGGCAGCGTCCCGATCTCGATCGGCTCTACCACGCGTTCGATCGCGGCGGCTTCCACTTCATCGTGCTCCACACACGCGAGCGCAAGGATCACGACGTCACGGTGGGCGAGGAGCAACTCCGCTGGCTACGCGAGGATCTCGCCGCAACGCGCGCACCAACCGTGGTTCTCATGCACCACAGCGCAGCCGATCAGGATCTCCGCGGCAACCGCTGGTTCGAGGGCGCGCCACACATCTGTCTCGTCGAGGAGCGGCGCGCACTCCGGACCATCCTGCGCGAGAGCGGCGTCGTGCGCGCCGTCTTCAACGGTCACTTGCACTGGAACCACCTCGATGTGGTCGACGGCATCCCGTTCGTCACCCTGCAAAGCCTCATCGAAAACCTCGACGACGACGCCCCCGGCCGCCCCGCCGCCGCACACGCCGTCGTGCACCTCGAACCCAACCGCGTCGTCGTGAAGGTCGAAGGCGCCGAGCGCGCGACGTACCAGTTCGAGGCGGCGACGTAGCGCCGGGGTTTCACCCCGGACCCCGACCAGGGGTTGTCCACCCCTGGACCTGGACCAGCGAGGCGCTGGACCCGGGGTCGATGAACTGCGCTCCGCGCAGTTCATCGAACAGCCAGGTTCAAGACCAGCGACGACCCTGCCAACCAAGACGGCAGCGTTGCAGGTTCAACTGGCAACGTGCCCGCCGCATGCTTGAGACGCACGTCCACGGTCTTGCCACGGGCCCGTTGGAAGAACTGCGCATCGCGCAGTTCTTCCACCCTCGGTCCAGGCCGTGCCTGGTCCGGGGTGAAGGGGGCGGACAGCCCCCTTCCGGGGTGCGGGGCAGAGCCCCGCGCTCTCAAAGCTTGAAGTTCAGCGCCTTTGGCCGCGTCAGGTGCAGAAAGCCGAGCGCGGACAGACTCGAGCCCTTGCCGCTGTCCTTCACGCCGGTCCAGGGCAGGGCTGGGTCGAGCGTGTCGCACTGGTTCATGTAGACGGTGCCGACGTCGAGCTGCTTCGCGAGGTGCTCGGCGCGTGCTCGGTCCCTTGTCCAGATGCTCGCTGTCAGGCCGAGGTCGCTGTCGTTCGCCAGCGCCACGGCCTCCTCGTCCGAGTCCACGGGCGTGATGGGCAGCACGGGGCCAAACGTCTCGATTCGCATCACGTCCATGCATGGGTCGACGTTCACGAGCAGGGTTGGCTCGAAGAACCGCCCGCGCCCGTCGACCTGCGTTCGTTTGCCTCCCAAGAGAACCCGCGCGCCTGCGGCGACTGCGCGATCGATTTGCCCCTGGATGAATGCAGGGTGATGCGGCTGCGCGATGGGGCCCATGTTCGTCTCGGCGACTGTGGGATCGCCGAGACGGTAGGTCTTCATGAGCGCGAGACACCCTTCGACGAACTTGTCGTAGAGACTCCGGTGCACGTACGCGCGCTCGACGGCGCAGCAGCTCTGGCCTGCGTTGTAACAGGCGCCGTCGACGATGTTCTCGATCGCCTTGTCGAGATCGGCGTCTGCTGCCACGTACGCCGCGTCCTTGCCGCCGAGCTCGAGACCCACGTCCACGAAGCGCGCGGCTGCGGCCGCTGCGTACACCTTGTGCCCGCCTGCGACCGAGCCCGTGAACGCCACGTGGTCCACGCGTGGATCGGCCACGATGCGCCCTGCCATCTCGTGATCGCAGTGCAGCGCCTGGACGAGCCCGGCCGGCGCCCCCGCGTCACGCAGCGCGTCGGCAAAGTGCTCTCCGCAGAGCGGCGACCGCGGCGAGTGTTTCAGGACCACCGCGTTCCCCGCGAGCACGGCCGGGATCACCACGTTCACCGCCGTGAGCAGCGGATAGTTCCATGCGGGCAGGTTGAACACGACTCCCAGCGGCGCCCGCGTGATCCGCCGCTCGAAGCCCTCCTGGGGCGGCAAGACCGTGTCTGCGAGGGAGGCCTCGGCGATGCTCGCCATGTACCGGGCTCGCTTGGCCATCCCGCCCACCTCGCCACGCGCTTGACGCAGGGGCTTGCCCATCATGGCCGTGATGTCGGCTGCGATCGCTTCGGCCCGCTCTTCCATCCGCGCGATGGCCGCGAGGCAGAGGGCCACCCGGTCCTTCACGGGCGCCCCGGCGAACGCCCGGGCGGCGGCGCGGGCGGCCTCCAGGGCCTGGTCCACCTCACCGGCTTCGGCGAGCGGGCGCCTGACGGCCACGTCGAGGGTGTAGGGATTGTCGACGACCAGCTCCAGCATGGGGAGCAAGCTTAGGACCTGTTCGTCGGCCAGGAAATGTACGTACAATACCCGGCGGATGCGAGCAGTCGCAGCAGGCCTCTCCGACGTGGGCAGACAGCGGCACCACAACGAGGATCGCTTCATCCTTCTGCCGGAGTTCAACGTGTTCGTCGTGGCCGACGGCATGGGTGGACATCAGTCCGGCGAGGTGGCGAGCCGGATGGCCGCGAGCTCCATCGCCAAGTACTTCCGCAACGAGTGCAAGCCCGACGTAACCGTCGGCCAGCGCCTGCGCGCTGCCGTGCTCGAAGCGAACGCGCGGATCTTTGCTCGCGCAGATGACTCGCGCTTGCACCGCGGCATGGGCACGACCGTCGTCGCGGGCGCGTACGCGCCGGACGATCGCACCTTCTTCGTCGCGCACGCGGGCGACAGCCGTTGCTACCGCCTGCGCGGCGACGAGCTCAAGCAGCTCACGCGCGACCACTCGCTCATCTCGGACGCGCTGCTCGAGCGGCCCGATCTCACCGAGCTCGATCTCAAGTACCTGCCGAAGAACGTCATCACGCGCGCGCTCGGCATCAGCCCCACGGTCGACGTCGACCTGCGCGCCGAACGCGTCGAGCCGCACGACGTCTTCGTCCTCTGCTCGGACGGCTTGCACGGGCTCGTGTCCGACGAGGAGATCGCGATCATCGTGCGCGAGAGCGGCATCCTCACCGAGGCGTGCACGCGCCTCATCGACACCGCGAACGCGAACGGCGGACGCGACAACATCACGGTCGTGCTGGTCCGCATCGAACCCGACGATCCGCCTTGGGCCGGCCGCCGCGCGAACTACACGCGCGCCTGAGGATCAAGGCCTCCGGCCGATCGTCCCGGCCCGGAAGTACCAGGCGAGCGCGAGCACGGCGATCACCAGCAAGACCACCCAGAACCACGGCGATCGGGTCGTGGGCGCGGCCGTCTCTTCCACCATCTGCGCCGCGAAGAGGTTCGCGGCGGCGAGGATCGCGGTCGGTGCGTTCATCTTCCCCTCCCGCCGCTCACGTTGGGCCAGCGGGCGAGGCGTCAATCTTCACGCTGCGGTCACGTTATCGATCACTCGATCGGGGCCGCGAAGGCGTGGCGGCCTCGGCGTAGGTCGCGCCGCTGCGGCCATCGGGGCTCACCCGCGCGTACGCCCGCCTTGCCGAGGCGAGCGCCTCCCGCACCCGCGCGCGGAAGGCTGGATCGGCCTCCATGCGCTCCTGCCAGACGCGCTCGATCCGCACGAGGCAGACGCGCGCGAGGCCGAGCTCCGCCAGCACCACGTCGGCGTCGCTGTGCTCCACCGAGAACATCAGCCGCGCGTAGTCGGCGATCTCCAGCGCGCCTCGCTCGATCTCGAGCTGCTGCACGTACGCCCGATCGTAGGCGAGCCGCAGCTCGCTCCGCCCTTGCTCGGTCTCGGCACGGATCGCGCTGACCCACGTCCGCTCGGTCGACACCCAGCGCGGATCGGACAAACCCATCTCCGACAGGATGCGCGCGCGATCCTCGGGGCGACGATCGATACGCGCGGCCACGCACGCGCAGAGCTCGAGCGGCAGGTCCGCGGCCATCAGCAGCGGCGCGGCCATGCTCGACGTCGAGGGCCTGCGACCGGCGCCCGACGGACGCGGGGTCTCGACCGACACGACCGAAGGCTTCGGCGACGGCGTGGCGGGCGCGGAGGGCAGGGCGGGGCCCGACGACACCACGGCCGCCGCCGTGAAGAACGCTGCGTTCTCCGCCGGCGACATGGGCGACGCGGCCGTCGTCGAGGCAGCCCCCGCGGCGGGCATGTAACCCGTCGGCTCGGACCACGACAAAAGCGCTGGAGCGCGCTGCGTCGTGGGCGGGGCGTCGAGCAGACGCGCGCTCGCGGCGACGGCCCCGCCGGGCAAGGTGGGAGGCGGCGCGAGCGTCCCTGTCTTGCGCGTGCTCGGCACCAGCGTCGGCGGCGCGATCGACTCGCGCTCGGTGATCACGCCGAAGCTCTCCGCCGGCGGCGGGCTCGTCGTGCCCGTGCGCGCGGTCGCGGGTGCGCGGTCGGCCGGATCTTCTTCCTCTTCGCCTCGGGGTTGCTCGCCCTGCGGCACGCTCGTCGACGTGGGCGGGGGCGGCAACCGCATCGCGGCTGCGTCGCCGGGCCAAACATCCGCCTCCCATGAGACTGAGGCCTCGACCTGCGCGGGCCTCTCGTCCTCGACCTCCGCGCGGGCTGCGCGCTCGACGAGCTGGCTCGGCCCGGGGAAGGCCGCGTCCACGACGAACCTCGACGACGCGCGATCCTCGATGAGGCGCTCGCCCGACGGCGGGATCGGCACCGAGCTGTCGCGCGGCCGCGCGGGCAGGCTCCCGCCGATCGCGAGCGGCTCGACGGGCAGCGGGGCTGGCTCCTCCGGCGCGTGCTGCGCGGGGGCCGACGGCAGAAGCGTGTACCCTTCGTCCTCCGCGATTTCGCCTTCGAAGGGGCGCGGGAGGATGGGCCGCGGGCTCGAATCCTCGGGCGCGACGGGGGGCGACTCCACGTCTTCGAGGCTCACGGTCATCTCGGGGCTCTCGGAGGCCACGATGATCCGGCCGAGCGCGTGCTCGTCGGGCTCGGGCACCGACGTCGATCCGCGCCAGGAAAGCACGGCCACGAGGCGCACGCCGTCGATCCAGATCGTGTCGAGCCGCACGTCGATTTCGAAAGGCCGCACCGAACCGCGATGCGCGTAAAACACGCGCGGGCGGATGTTCGGCAGACGCGACTCGAAGCGCGGGGCCTTGCGGGTCAGGTGTTCGAGCAAGATGCTCGGCGCGGGCTCGAGCTCGTCGATCTGCTGCTCGCTCGGCGCGCAGTTGAAGAGCGAGAAGGGGAGCGACGCGGGGGCCGTGGCGTGCTCGGAGCGGATGCGGCGCGCGAACGTGACGGCCTCGTCCGGGGCGCCGCGGTGCTCGGCGCGCCAGCGGATCGGCAGCGGGCCGAAGCCCGGCGTCGCGTTCGGCGGGCACGTCTCGCTCGTCTCGATGCGCGGCAAGGGCCAGCCTGCGCTTCCGCCGCCCGAGGGGATGCCGCTCATGTTCTCGCCTTGCATCACGGCGAGCTCGTACCGGAGCGGGATCGCGGAGAAGCGCTCCGGTGCGCTCGGCCGCAGGCTGCCCGTATGACCCGGCATCCAGATGCGCGGCCCGCAGACGCGCAGCGACTTCTCGAAATGCCCCACGCGGAGGCGCGGCGTGAGCACCTCGGCCGGCATGCCGCCGGGGGCGAACGCGCGGCCCGAGAACGCGACGTCGATCTTCGGCTTGTACGGGACGAAGTCACTCGGCGCGAAGAGCGCCGCTTGCGGGTTGTGATCCCAGGAGATATCGCCGTGGGCCGTGTCCTGCCTCGGCGCGAGGAGCGCCGTCTCGCCGTGGACCAGCGTGAACGTCGCCTTCACCCCGATCGTGAGGCGATAGCCGCCGGGGCGCTCTTCCCACACCACGGTGGCGACGCTGAATGGGCAGAGTCGGACGATCTCCAATGCGGGGAGGGTAGCTTAACGCGAGCAGGTTGGGAAAGATTTCCTCGGGGGATCCCCGGATCTTTCGAGCCTTGGGCTCTTCCGCTCGATCGAGTGTGACAATTGTCACAAATTCGCGAAGAGTAGGGATTTGCCCGATCCAGCGTAGACGCGCGCGAGCTGACGCTGCGGTGCGTCGGTGCGAATGCGGCCGCGACCGACCGCCTCCACGTCTGCGACAATCCATTGGCGGACGACCGGTCCGTCCCTGGTGGCCGGACCCCTCCGTTTCTCTCGTCCCCCTCGGGCGCGCCCGTCGGTCGAGATCCGTTCCGGCGGGAGGGAGCCCCCAGGGGGATCGCCGCGCGTCCCGCCGCCGTCCCATTGCGAGCGCGTGCGGGGCGACGCACCGCGCGCCGCCCATTGAATGATTTCCACGGCGACCGCGTATTTCGTTTTGATGGTGGGGCGCCTGCTGGTCATCCGAGTGACCAGAAAATGGCATGTCCGCGAAAGAAAAAGAGCGCGTATGCCGGAGCCGGGGCGATAGTCTGACGCCCCTGACGAAAGGAGACATTCATGCTCAAAAATAGCCTCGTCGCGCTGGTGCTCGCTTCCTTCACCACCGTTCTGCTTGCATGTTCCGCGGCAGAGGTGGGGGAGCCATGCGAGACCGAGGGAGCGGCGGACGAATGTGTCGACGACGCGATCTGCGGAAAGCCGACCGATACGGCCACGGAGCCGCAGTGCCTCAAGGTCTGCACGCAGGATTCGGAGTGCGGCGCGAGCGAGTCCTGCAACGGCGTGACGGGCACCAGCACGAAGGCCTGCCGCGTCAAGTGATCGCCTGCGCCGCGGCCCTCGCCGCGCTCCTCGCCGCCGTGCCCGTACGCGCCGCAGCAGAGGAGGGCGGAGGCGCCGCGGCGCGCACCCTCGAGGGCCACAGGTTCCAGCCGCCCGTGCTGCTCGAAGGCCCCTTCACGACCACCCACGTCGGAATCGACACCTCGATGGGCCGCCGCATCCAGGACGGCGCCGGCGCCCCGCCCGCAGCCCTGATGGGCTTGCCGCTCCCCACCCACGACGGCCAGAAGTTTTTCCTGTTCGAGGAGCGGCTCGCCGTGGGAATCGCGCCCGTGCGCGGCGCGGAAATCGGGGCGCGCGCGGCCTTTCAAATGGACGTCGGCGGCAACGCGGCGACGACCTATCTTCATGGAATCCGCACGGGTTACGAGGTCCGCCCGCACCTCGGCTTCGAGGTCCTGCACAGCGAGGTGCTCGGCCTCTCGGTCGGCCTGCGGGCGGGCCTCGTCCTCGCCGGCGGGGTGCGCGCGCGGCCGTCCGGGCTCGTGGACGCCATGATGCGCGAGGCGGACGCGGTGATGCGGGAGCCGGCGCGATTCATTTGCCTCCGCGCCGGGGATCTCGGCTGCGCGTTCAAGACCTTCGACGGGGCGGGGGCGCTGCACGTGGACGAGCGGAGCTTCGGCGTCCACGCGCTCGCGAGCGCGGCGAAGTCGTTCGGACAGCACGTGGGCATTCAAGCCTCGTTCGGGGGCGAGGCGCTCGATACACGCCTGCGCGGCGGCCCGAACCTCGATTCCCGCACGGCGCCGCGCGCGTATGCGGCGTCCGTCGCGGCCTCGGTCGACCTCGCGCCCCTCGCGCCCGTGGGGGCGATGCTCGAAGCGGGGATCGAGCGCGGCGAAAACCGTGGCCTCGATCGTCGCAATGCGGAGATCCTCGGCGCCGCGCCCATGGCCTACACGACCGAGCGCGTCGCGGCGGGCGTGTATTACACGGGGCGCGACGCGCTCACGCTGGGGTTCATCGGGACGTACGGCTTCACGCAGGCGAGGCGCGCCGCCGGGGACACGGCCTCGCCCGGCCCCCCCACGCGTGCCCTCGGCGGCCGCCTGGCCTTCCGCTATTTCTTCTGATCAGGAGAGCACGCCCGCGGCGGCCCGATCGAGCAGCGCGTCGATGCCGTCGAAGAGATCCTGGTTCCCGTTCTGCGCATACGCCGCGAGCTTCTCCGCGCATTCAGGGACGACCTTCACGAAATCGAGGATCGTGGCCGGATCGGCGAGCGAATTTGCCGATCGGCCAAACCCTTCGCGCTCCAAGTATCGCGCGTTCAGGACCTGCTCGAACTGGTGGCGAATGGGGACGGCGAGCATGGGTTTGTGCAGGTACACGGCCTCGCCCATGAGCGTGAACCCGCCGCCTGCGATGACGGCGCGGGCCGAGGCGAGATCGTCGATGAACCCGTCCTCGCTGAAGGGCCGATACCGCAGGTTGCCCTCGACCTGCTCCTCCTGGATGCCGCGGCGCATGCCATAAATGCGGCATTCGAGCCCGGTCTTTTGCAGCGTATCGGCGAGCGCGTCGTTCCCTTCGGCGGTCTGGTAGACGAGCAGGTGCTCGCCCGCGCGCCGGTTCGCGCGGAGGATCTCGGGGCGCAGGATGGGCGGGTAGAGCGTCGTGCGGGGCTTGCGGATCGGGGGGCGGAAGAAGCTCGTGACGAGGTAATGGTCGCAGAACGGGAGTTTTCCTTTGATGAACAGGCGCGTCACGGTAAAGTCCGCCTCGTCTCCGCGGATGATGTCGGGCCCGTGCGTGCACCGGTTGATGATCTGCATGTTGTCGATGGACAGGATGGGCAGCCCATGCGTCTTCGCGAACAGGTAGGTCCACGACTCGAAATCGCTGATCACGACCTCGGGCCGGAACGCCTGGATGAGCTCGAAGTAGGCCGCGATGTTCTTGGGCAACCCCGCCGCGCCCTGCGTGACGTTCGAGAACAACGTCTTGCCCCGACGAACGCGGTTTTCCTCGTAGATCATGTGGAAGCCGTGAATCTTGTTCACGCCTTCGAAGCGCTTCGTGAGGAACTCGGCGGCCCGCCCCGAGGCCATGATCTCGATCTCGTGCCCCTGGCCGACCAGGTGCTCGAGCACCACGCGCGACCGCATCGCGTGCCCCATGCCCTCGCCAACCACCCCGTAGAGGATCTTCATGGCCGTCGAGTTTATCGATCCACACCACGAGGGTCGAGGGGGCGGAGACGATGACGACCCCGCGACGCCTTCGCATCTGGTGCGAGATGGTGACGCACGCCGAGATCACCTCGCCCGCCGTGCTCGCCGCGCTCGCCCAGCGGAAGATCGGCCTCATCGTCGCGGCGCAGCCGGGCCCGCGCGCCGATCTCGTGCGCCTCGCCCAGGCCGCGCGGGACGCGGGTCTCTCCTTCGCCGTCTGGCCGATGCTCGCGGACGCGGCCGGGCGCTGGGCGAGCGTGGACAACGCGGCGACGTTCGCCTCCTACGTCCACGCGCTCGTCGGCGAGCTCGACGCCGCAGGCGCCCTGCCTGACGAGATCGCCCTCGATCTCGAACCGCCGATCGACAGGCTCCGCCGCATGCTCGGGCTCGATCCGCCGGCGAGGAGCGCGCCCCCTCCGGACGACGGCGCGGCGATCCTCGGCGCCCTCGTGCGGGATCTGCGCGCCCGTGTCCCGACCCCGATCCGCGTCTCGGCCGCGGTGATCCCGCTCGTTCTGTTGGACGACGAAAGGTCGGGGCTCGAACGATGGCTCGGCACGCCCGTCGGCTCCATCGCCTGGGATCACGCGAGCGTGATGGTCTACACCACGCTCATCGAAGGGTATTCGCGTGGCCTTTTGACCCGCAACGATGTGCGTCCCCTGCTCGCGTCCGCGTGCCTGCGCACCGCCGCGCGCTTTGGGGCGCGGGCGGGCGTGTCGCTCGGGGCGGTGGGGAAGGGGGCGCTCGGCGACGAGGCGACGTACCGCTCGGCCGCGGAGCTCGCCGACGACGTCGCCATCGCGCGCGCGGCGGGCCTCGAAGACCTCACGCTCTTCGACCTCGGCGGCGTGCTTCGGCGGCCGCCCTGGGAGGCGTGGCTCGACGCGTTCGCCTTCACCGCCCCCGCGCCGCGCCTGCCCGAAGCGACGTGGAAGAGCCGCGCGACGGAAAAGCTCGGCCGCGGCGCGTCCCGCTGGCTCGGCGCGTTCGGTTCCTTGCGCCGAACGCGCGGGTGAGGGCACGATCCCGCGTCCCGATGTCGAAGCCCAGGATCGTACAAGCCGGTAGCCCCGTCCTCCGCGCCGCCGCCGCGCCCGTCGCGAGGGATCAGATCACGAGCCGCGACACCCGCCTGCTCGTGAAAAAGATGGTCGAGACGATGCGCCAGGCGCCCGGCGTGGGCCTCGCCGCCCCGCAGATCGGCGTGAGCCTGCAGGTGATCGTGCTCGAGGACGATACCACCCGCATGGCGCGCCTCACGAAAGAGCAACGCGAAGAACGCGGCCGCGCCCCGTTCCCGCTGACCGTCGTCTTCAATCCCGAGCTGCGCGTGATCGGCGAGGAAAAAGCGACTTACTTCGAGGGATGTCTGTCCGTCGCGGGGTACATGGCGCTCGTCGAGCGGCATTTCGCGGTGGAGGTGACGGGCCTCGACGAGAAAGGCGATCCGCTCCGCTGGGAGGCGAGGGGCTGGCCCGCACGCATCCTGCAGCACGAGGTGGATCACCTGCGCGGCATGCTCTACGTGGATCGCATGATCACGCGGACGCTCTCGTGCAACGACGAGATGGGCGCGCGCTGGCTCGAAGCGCCCGTCGCGGAGGTGAAGAAGGTGTTCGGGGTGGAGTCGTAAGGAGGGGAGGGCGCGCGCCGCGCAGGGTTTGCCGCGCGGCGCACCTCGCCTACCGCTCGATCACTTGTAGCTCGTCTTCAGCGTGATCCCCGACGACGCCACGTAGCCGTAGAGCTTGATGTAGTACGTGCCGCTCGGGGCAGCGATCTCGCAGACCTCGTTGTTGCCCTCGAGATACGGACGGCAGGTGTAGAGCGTGAGCGTCGGCGCAGAGCCCTTGCGGACGTAGAGATCCGCGTCGCCCGAGCCGCCGGAGATCTCGACCTTCAGCGTCGTCGCGCCGGCCGGCGTCGCCTGCGTGTACGTCGTGCTCCACTTGCTCTTCCCAACTGAGATGCCGGCCACCTCGCCGATCGACGTGTACGTCCCGCCGCCGGTGCCGCCACCGCTGCTGCCGCCCACGCCCACGGCCGTCCAGGCATCGCCGATCGTCGTGGCTGCGGCCGCGCCGTACAGGGCGGTCGCGGCGTCGATCGTGCAAGTGCGCGCGGCCGCGAAGTTCGAGCTTGCGCCGAGGCAGTCCGTGTTGGCGCGGTAGAAGATCGCCGCGCCCTTCTGGATGCTCTCCACGGCGTTCGACGCGAGCGGGGTCACCACGTTGCTCGTCTTGCCGCGCGGGTGCGAGCCGCCGGCCACGGCGAGGTAGAACGCGAGGTTCGCGATGCCCGAGTTCCAGTGCACGCCGCCGTTGTCATCCGCGCCCGTGTAACGCGTCGGGTAGTAGTCGTAGTCGCCCGCGAGCGCCGGATCGTTCATGTAGCGGAGCGCGTCGCCCGCCGTGCCCGGCGTCCAGCACTCCTCACCGATCTTCCAGGTGTTGGCCGAGACGGCGCCGTCGCGGGCCGCCTCGACCGCAGCGCCGAAGATGTCGCTCATGGCCTCGTTCAGCGCGCCGGACTCGTAGCTGTACGTCAGGTTCGACTCGTACGACGTGACCGCGTGTGTGAGCTCGTGGGCCACGACGTCGAGCACCGTGAGCGCCGACGCATTGACGCCGTCGCCGTCGCCATAGACCATCCGCGTCCCGTCCCAGTACGCGTTCACGTAGCCCGTGCTGTAGTGCGCGTACGACTTGATGGTCGTGCCCGTGCCGGTGTAGCTGTCGCGGCCGAAGTTGTTGAAGTAGAAGTCGTACGTGCGGCCGGCGTTCTCGTGCGCCTGGGTCACGACGGCATCCCCGGAGCCCGTCGTGGTTGTCCCCGTCGTGGTCAGCTTCAGCGTCGCGTTGTTGAAGGACGTCCCGTTGTTCAGCGAGTACGTCTGGAGGCTCTTGCTCGTCTGGAGGTTGTCGTACTGATCGACGATCTCGCCCGTCTGCGCGTCGACGAAGACGACCGGCATCGTGGGCGAGCCGTCGTTCAGGGTGCCCTCGAGCTGCACGCGGTACGTGAGCGCTGCGCCGAGCATCGGGCGGGGCACGATCTGGAGATCCGTGCCGATCTCGCGCGAGACCACGCCGTCGACCGCGCCGTACGCGGCCTTGCGTGCGTCGATCTCGGCGAGGGTCGGCTTCGTCTCGACCTTGAGGTTCCGGTGCAAGTAGTCGCGCACCGTCTGGAGCTGGCCGCGCCGATCGAGGCGCACGATCGCCTCGCCGCCGAAGACCGGGACGCCATCGATCGACTGCACGAAGCGGTTCACCGACTCGCCCTGCTCGTCGATACGCACGCGCCTGACCGAGAGGTCCCCGACGCCCCGAACGATCTCGGGCCGCTCGGCTGCGATCCTCTGAAGAGCGAGGTCCGCGGCGACCTTCTCCGCCTGGGCATCATGGCCGACGTGGACGCTGTCGTTTTCATCCTGCGGAGCGGCCTGATTATCAACGTCCTGGCCATCGACGGCGCAGGCGGCGAGGAGGAACGTCAGGGGAGCGAGCGTGGCAAGGCGACGATGACGCATGGACTGACACCTCGAAATGGGAAAGGTCGTGGCGGGTGCATCCGGGGGCCCGGAGAATGCCGACCTTCCTTTTTTTCGCGATTGGTGTCAACGCCTGTCTTTGTCGGCGCCGAAAATTGTCCGTAATGGGTAAATTTTATCACCAATTCAATGCAACCGCGTTGCATCTACCGATCTTGCCGCACTCGTTCACCGGAACTGGAACGCCGGGATGCACTCTCGAATGACCAGGGGTGCACTAGGGAACGACCACCGTGTCATTCGTCAGGAGCGGCAAATTCTCGCGGAGATCCCCGCCTTTCACCACGGCCGTGAACGCGAACGGGATCCGCCGCTCGCCATGCGCGTCCTTGCGCACGATGACGATTTCGTTCGGCGCGGCAAACCGCGTGAATCCACCAGCGAGCGCGATCGCCTGCAGCACGGTCACTTGCCCCGTCGGCGTGAACTCGCCCGGCCGCGTCACCTCGCCCAGCACGTAAATGCGATAGCTGTGCAGCTCGGCGACCTCGACGGACACGACCAGCGGCTCCGTGTAGAACTGCTGGCCCTTTTCGGTAATCTCCTTGCCGATCTGCTCCACGGTCTTTCCACCACAAACGATATCGCCGACGAGCGGGAGCGTGATGAATCCGTCGGGGCGCACCGTGACCCTGCGGCTGAGCTGCTCGTTGTGCCAGACGCGCACCTCGAGCACGTCCCCGGGGCCCACGGTGTACGTCCGCATCACGCGTAGTTCCGTCGTGTAATCGTAGGTCGGACGCGCGCCGCCGCAGCTCGCCGAGGCCACGAGCCCTAGAAGCGCCAGGCATCCCCGCACGAATCGTCCCTTCACGCCCCGGGCGATTCTCTTCTTTTCGTGCACATCCATGGCATTCCTCCGACGAGCAGCGTCACCCGTGGCAAAGGGTGATCCCGAATGCTCGAAGCGCCGACCCCTGCTACGAAAGAGGCCACGCGCGCCGCGGGAAAGCCATCCGCGAAGGCGCGCCCTCGGGGGACATGGCTTCGATCATCGTGTGCGTGCTCTGCGCGCTCGTCGTCTTGAAACCCCAGGAGTTCGTGCCGGCCCTCGCCGGGCTGCCGCTCCTCTATATCGTGTTCGCGCTCTTCACCGTGGCCTTCGTCGTGGACGTCCTTCGCGGTCGCGCCCGGGTCGATCTCCCGCCGCACGCCCCCTTCGTCCTCGCGTTTTTCCTGTGGGGAGCGCTCGTCACGCTCGTGCGCAAGCCCGCGGTCCTGCAAAAGGAGGGGACCGAGCTCGCCATCGTGCTCTGCATCTTCGGCGTGATCTCGCTCGGCCTCGGCACGACGAAGGGCCTGCGGCGGTTTTGCTGGACGCTCCTCGTTTGCATGATTTTCGCCTCGACGGTCGCGCTCGTCCAGTCCCAGGGCCCCTTCGGCTGCATGATCGCCGAAAAAAGCGACTGGGAGGGCAAAGGCGAGCTCCAGTACGACGGGCGCGGCTGCGAGAACGCGCTCGATTGTCGAAAGGACGGCCTGCCGGACGTGAATTACCGTTGCGAGCGGGTCGGTCCGTTCGGCACGGCCACGATCGGCGGCCGCGTACGTTATCGCGGCACGCTCGCCGATCCGAACGAGCTCTCGCTCGCCGCCGTGATGGCCTTGCCCTTCGCGCTCGCGTTCGCCGAACGCAAACGATCGTCCCGCGATCCGAACCAGAAGCCGACCGCGGCGTCGCTCCGGCTCCCGATCCTGCTCACGGACGGATTGCTCGCCGGCGTCGCATCCATCTTCCGCGTCGTCCCAGCACTCGTCATCGCCTTTGCGTTCGCCGTGATGATCGTCCTTTCCCAATCACGCATGGGTGTCCTCGTCTTCCTCGTCGTGATGGGGCTCGCGTTCATCCGGCGCGCAGGCGTCTTCGGCGTCGTCATTGGCTGCATCGCGTTTCCGCCCGTGCTCCTGCTCGGCGGGCGGAGCGGGGCGGAGGCCGAGGCGTCCGCGGACGAGCGGCTCGATCTCGTGGCCGAGGCGCTCACGATGATCCGAAAGTCGAAGGGGATCGGCTTCGGCGTCGGCCAGTTCGCCGACGAATCGACGCGCGGGCTCACGGCGCACAACAGCTACCTGCTCGCGGCGGCGGAGACGGGGCTCATCGGGGCGTTCCTCTTTTCGCTCGTTCTCTACGGCGCCCTCAAGGTGCCCTTGAAGTTGTGGTTCGGCGCGTACGACGTGGACGCGGAGCTCCGCCGTATCGCGCCGGCGCTCGCGATCTCGCTCCTCGGCGCGTACGTCGGGATCTTCTTCCTTTCGTGGTCGTACAAGGAATTCCTTTACATGCTGCTCGGCGCCTCCGCGGCGCTCTACCAGGCCGCGCGCGCGGAGGATCCACGGTTCTCGGTGCACATCGATATGCGCGAAGCCGCGACCGTCTGCGCGGCGTGCCTCCTGCTCTTCCCGATCGTGTGGGTCGTGCTGCACATGATGGGCTGAATCGTATGTTCTCGACAAACCAAAGGAGCGAGGAGTCGCCGAGCATGGTCATTGCCGGAAGGCCCCTCGCGCCCGAGCGCGGAGGGAGCAGATGGTCCGCCTGAGCACCGAGAGCACACCACGCGAGCGACTCGCGCGGCTCGTCGTCCTCATGAAACGAACGCGCGGATATGCGCGGAGCACGATCGCCATCGCCGCGGCGCTCGTCCTCGCTTCGCTCTTGCTCGCGCTCTCCACGAAGCGCATTTACCGGAGCGAGACGACGGTCGTGTACCGCGAGGTCGTGCGCGCCGGCCGGGAAGGCGAGAGCGCGGCCCAGCGCGCGGCGCGGCTCGGCCCGCGATTGAAGGAGATCATCCTCTCGCGCGGCACGCTCTCGTCGATCATCCAGGAATTCGACCTTTATCCCGAGCTCGCGGAAAAATCGATGCTCGAGGCCGTGGCGGAGATGCAAAAAAACGTCTCCTTCCGCGCCCGCACCCAGGACACGTTCGCGCTCTCGTTCTCGCACCACGATCCGGCCACGGCGCAGTCGGTCACGAAGCGCCTCGCCGAGGTGATGATCGGGGACTACAGCAAAGACAACCTCACGACGGCCGCGCTGAACCACGACGTCTTGCGCCGCGAGCTCGACGAGGCCAATCGCGCGGTCGAGGACGCGAGCCGGGCGCTCGCGCGGTTCCTCGCCAAGCACCCGCAATTCACGTGGGGCATCAACGACTCGCCCTACGCCCCGACGGCGCCGCAGCCCGGCGCGGCGCCCCCGGCCCCGCAAGCGAACCCGGTGCATCGTTCGCCGCAGGCCAGCCGAGAAAAAGCGCCCGCGGACCCGATGCTCGCGCGGCTCCTGCACAGGCTCGCGCAGATCGACGCCGAGCTCGCCGGCCCGGGGAAGCCGGGCGCGCCGCCGCCGCCGCTGCCCGTGAACGTGAGCGACGCTCAAAAGCAAAGGGACGCGGCCGCGGCCGCGCTCGCCGCGGCGGAGACGGACCTCGCGACGAAATTGCAAAAGGTCACGCCCGTGCACCCGGACGCGATCTCCGCGCAATCGAAGGTGTCGCGGGCGCGGAGCGCGCTCGCCACCGCCGAAAAGACGCTCGATCTCTTGCGAACGGGCGGGGTCGCGCCGCCTCCCGTCGAGGGCGAAGGAATCGAGCCGGCCCGCCGCGCGGCGCTGGAGGAGGAGCGCCGCTCGATCGCCGCGCAGATCTCGGCCCGAAGGACGGCCGGGCCGCGCGGCAGGGCCGTGGTCACGAGCCCAGGCCCGAACACCGGGACGGCCCTGGGCACGGGCGCGGGAACGGCGACGGCCCCCGAGACGACCGATCCCGAAATCGTGGAGCTCGAGACCGAGTGGCACAAGCTGCGGCTCGATCTGGAGCGAGCGCGGGACCATTTCCGCAAGGTGCAGGACAAGGAGCGCGGCGCGAGCCTGAGCGCGTCGGCCGCCGAGGAGGAAGCCCAGGAGGCGCTCGTCGTGGTGGATCCGGCCTACCTGCCGGTGAAGCCGGATCGCGGGCGCGGCCGCGTGTTCTTCGCCGGATCGTTCGTCGCGTTGTTCCTCGCGCTCGGCTATGCAGGCGCGCGTGTCCTCTTGTGCGAGACGATCCTCGACGAGGGCGACGTCGAAGCGCTCGGCGAGCCGCCGCTGCTCGTGTCGGTGCCCCACATTCCCGAGCCGAAGACGAGCACCGCGCTCGTGACGCGGGAGGCGTCGGGGCCGCCGCCGCCGCCCTCGTCGCGAAGGCCCGCCGACGCAGGGCCGAAGAGCCGGCCGCCGGAAAGCGGATCCATTGAAATTCGATTCGAGGAGGCGGCAGCGCCGCTGACCGACGAGCCCGTCGTCATGCCGCTCGGCGCGCCGCCGTCCACCCCGGAGCCCGAGGACGAGCCGCTGCCGTCCAAGCGGATCCGCATGCAAACGCTGCCCTACGGCGCGACGCTCGCGGACTACCTCGCGAAGGCGAAGAGCGAACCGCCGCCGGCCGAGGAGCCGGCGGACGAGGAGCGACCGCCCGAGCCCATCGACGAAGACGCCGTGGACGAGCTGCCGCCGGAGAGCGAGCCGGCTGCGCTCTCGCTGCGGAATCCGAATGCGGGCGCGATGGCGATCGCGCCGGAGGTCGAGGTCGTGGGGATGCCCTTCGACCCCGAAAACGAAGGGGCGCTCGAACTCGTGCGAGGCGCGCCGCCCGCCGTGCTCGGCGCGCTCCGCGTGCTCCGGCACCGGCTGGAGCAGAAGCGAGACGAGAGCCCGCTCGTGGTGAGCGTGCTCTCCCCGGGGATCGGCGAGGGCAAGAGCGCGGTCGCGGCGCGGCTCGCGATGACCCTGGCCGAGGCCGAGCGGGCGCGGGTCGTGCTGGTCGAGGGCAACCTCGGCCGGCCGCGGCTCGCCTCGATGCTGCGCCTGCGCGTGCCCGAGGAGATGGGCTTCTCGGCGCAACTCCGGAGGCACATGAGCGGCCGATGGGAGCCCTGGAGCGTGCTCCGCATCGGCGCCTCGCTCTACGTGCTCGCCGAGCCGGCGACGGAGGCGGCGTTCCCGACGGCGCTGCATTCGACGTGGTTCGAGGGGGCCGTGCGCGCGCTGAAGGAGAGCTACGATTACGTGGTCATCGACGGCTGCGCGGTGCTCGGCTCCGGAGACGCGAACGTGCTCGAGGACGTGAGCGACGTCTGCATCCTGCTCGCCCGCGCGGGCATGACGAAGGGCAGCGAGCTCTCGCGCGCAGCAAAACAGCTCGGCGACCGGCGTATGTTCGGGGTCGTGCTGAACGACGTGCGCACGTGGAGCGGCGCGCCGAAGAGGAGGGCGAGCGCATGAAGGTGGAGGCCGCGCACAAAGCGGTGGCGGGGCGGATCGCGCCGTGGGCCGAGAAGCTCGCGCCGTGGATGGGGAGCTGGGCCGAGGCGCGGCTCGTCCGCGGCGTCGAGCGGCTCGTCTTCGGCGAGGTCGTGCGGCCGAAGCACGTGCTCGTGGCGATCTGCGATCACTTCGAGCCGCTCTGGACCGGCGACGCGAAATCGCCTGGCGCGGCGCCGCTCTCGCGCGGGCTCACCCGGGTCGCGGCGTGGCGGCGCGGATACCCCGCGCTCGCCGCGTCGCTGCGGGACGCGAATGGAAGGCCCCCGCGGCACACGTTTTTTTATCCGGGCGACCAGTACGATCCGGCGCTCGTCGAGCCCCTCGCCGAGCTCGTGGCGATGGGGCTCGGCGAGGTGGAGGTGCACCTGCACCACGACCGGGACACGCGGAGCACGCTGCGGGAGAAGTTCGAGGAGGCGCTCGTCTCGCTCGGCCGGCACGGCCTCGTGCCGCGGGTGCATGGCGCGGATCGATGGGCGTTCATCCACGGCAACTGGTGCCTGGCGAACTCGCGTGCCGACGGCGCACATTGCGGCGTGGACGACGAGCTCGACCTCCTGCACGAGCTCGGCTGTTATGCCGACTTCACGTTCCCGTCGGCGCCGGACCGGACGCAGCCGCGGATCGTGAACAGCATCTATTATCCGTCCGGCGACGTGAAGCGCCGCAAGGCGCACGAGCGAGGGAGGCCGGCGAGCGTGGGCGACGGACGCATGGAGCGGGTGCTCTGCATGCAGGGGCCGCTCGCGCTCTCCTTGCGGCAGGGCCCGGGGCTGCCGCTCCGGATCGACGCGGGCGCATTGACGGCGCGGGATCCGGCGACCCTGCCGCGGCTCGAGAGCTGGATCGACCAGGGCGTGTCGGTGCGAGGCAAGCCGGAATGGGTCTTCGTGAAGCTATCGACGCACGGCGCGCCCGAGCGCGAGGCCGAGAGCCTGCTCGGCGCCCCGCAGCGCCGTTTCCACGAAGCGCTCGCGTGGCTGGGAAAGCAGGGAGGTTTCCGGGTGCATTACGTGACGGCGCGGGAGATGTACAACATCGCCCGCGCTGCCATGGATGGCCGGCTCGGGGATCCGTTCGAGTTCCGTGATTACGAGGTTCCGCCGGCGGCGCGGGCCTGTCAGGCCTGAGCTCGCCGGCGGCCGTTTTGCTGGGGCTTCGCCCCAGGCCCCAGCAGGGGCTGTCCGCCCCTGCACCCGGACCAGCCAGGGGCTGGACCCAGGCTCGATGAACTGCGCATCGCGCAGTTCATCGAACAGGCCCGGTGAAGACCGGCAACGACGTTGCCCACCACGACAGACAGCCGCGTGGCGCGGTTCGGCTGGCAACCCGGGTTCTTCGTCGGCCTGTTTGAAAAACTGCGCACCGCGCAGTTTTTCAAACCTGGGTCCAGCGCCTCGCTGGTCCGGGGTCGAGGGGGCGGACAGCCCCCTCGCGGGGCCCGGGGCAGCGCCCCGGCGCGACGCTTCCCGACGAAACCCGCGCTCAAATATCGATCAGACCGGCCCGGACGGCGAGGCGGGTCAGGTCGGCGACGCTGTGGGTCGCGACCTTCGCGCAGAGGCGTGCGCGGTGGGTCTCGACGGTCTTCACGCTGATGGCGAGGTGCGCGGCGACCTCCTTCGCGCTGCTGCCCATCGCGAGCAGCCGCAGGACCTGACGCTCGCGCTCGGAGAGCGATGCGAGCACGTCGCCGCGGGCGGCGTCGCGCCGCTGGAGCGCGCGCACCATGGCTGCGCTCACGTCGGGCGAGACCGCGGTGCGGCCCTTGGCCACGGTGCGTATCGCGTCGATGAGCTCCTTCATGCGGCAGCGCTTCGACAGATACCCGTCCGCGCCCGCGCGCATCGCCTCGCCGACGCGGAACTCGTCCCGGAAGGTGGAGAGCACGAGCACGCGCGTCTCGCCGAACGACTTGAGCTGCCGAATGAGCTCGGTCCCGCAACGGTCCGCGAGCGACAGCTCGATCACGACGACGTCGAAGGGCTGCCGGTTCTTCTGCGAGAGCGCATCACGCGCGCTCTCCGCCTCCACGACGAGCGTGACATCGGGCTCGTCCCGCAGGGCCTTGGCCAGCGATTCCCGTACGACATTCTGATCATCGACCAGCAAGAGCTTCATGGTTTTCCCCCTCGCCCCACCATTACCGTGAGAACCCCCTCGAAACGAACCCGCTTTTGGGGTCGGGTTTGCCCCGTCAGGAGGGAAAAAACCCATCCGGACGTGACGAAACGCCCGGACGAACCACCGGGCAAACCCTCTTCCTGTACACATGCGCCGGCCGCACCTGTACACATGCGCCGGTTTCACCTGTACACATGCGCCGGACCACGCCCCCCGGCCGACATCGTCTTGCACCTCCGCGACCGCGCACGCCCCCGCGTCCGCTCCCGCTGCGGCCCGCGCCTCCGTTCCCCCTGACATCTTCCAGCGAGCTGCTACTCCAGGGAGCGAGCGCCCCATGCAGAGCGGCATCCGGCACATCGCGGAGGAGCTCCGCTCCGACTCCGCGTTCCTCCGTCGGCTGATGGTCAAGGTGGTGACGAGCGGCCCCGAAGCGCTGCTCCGCTACGGCCCGCTGCTCTTCGGCCCCGCCTTCGCCACCGGCCTGCACGAAAAACGCAAGAACGTGCGCAGGAACCTGCGCCGCATCCTCGGCCCACGCCCCCCCCTCGACGAGCTCGTCGACATCGCCGCCGTCTTCACGAACTACGCGAGCTGCATGACCGAAGCGATGCTGCTCGGGACCCCACGCGGCCGAGCCATGGGGCTGCTCTCGAACGCGATCGGCGTCGACAACTACGAGGCCTGCGCCGCCGTAGGGAAGGGCATCGTCATCGCCACAGCACACCTCGGCGGCTGGGAGGTGGCAGGCCCGATGCTGCACAAGGTGCGCGCAAAAAACGTGGTCGTCGTGATGGCCCGCGAGCGCGACGAGCGAGCCCGCGCGATGCAAGACGAGCTCCGCGAGCGCTCAGGCGTCAAGGTCGTGCACATCGGCGAGACGGCCTTCGACGCACTGCCGCTGCTCCGCCACCTGCAACAAGACGACGTCGTAGCGATGCAGATCGACCGCGCGCCGCCCGGAATGCGCACGCGCACAGTCACCCTCTGCGGCGCGCCCTTCCAGGTGCCCGAGGGCCCCCTGATGATCGCCGCCCTGAGCGGCGCCCCCCTCATGCCCGTCTTCACGCGCCGCCTCGGCTTCATGCACTACGAGGCCAAAGTCCACGCCCCGATCCACGTCCCCCGCCGGCCCACCCCAAACGACCTCGACGCAGCCGCACAGCGCCTGATGGACGATCTCGGCGCATTCCTCCGCGACAACCCCACGCAGTGGTTTCATTTCGTTTGAGGGCGTAGCGCCGGGGTTTCACCCCGGGCCCCGACCAGGGGTTGTCCACCCCTGGACCCGGACCAGGCACGGCCTGGACCGAAGGGGGAAGAACTGCGCGATGCGCAGTTCTTCCAACGGGCCGGCGGCAAGACCACGGACGTGCGTCTCAAGCATGCGGCGTGCACGTTGCCGGTTGAAACGTCAGCGCTGCGGCCTTGGCTGGCAGGCCCGTCGCCGGTCTTGACCCCGGCTGTTCGATGAACTGCGCATCGCGCAGTTCATCGACCCCGGGTCCAGCGCCTCGCT
>NZ_JARZHI010000102.1:0-29704 GCF_029946465.1 Polyangium sorediatum | reverse complement strand
TTCCAAACGTGACGCACACCACTCCTGTGCATCGTTCGAGCATGTCCGAAGGACGCACCGGGAGACCGTCGCGGGATTTGCGCGCGTCCGAAGGCGGAAACCTGCTTTCATGCCGTGATTTGCCGGCATCCAGGGCGAAATCTGGCGGAGGCGCGTCGCATTCCTGGCGCAGAGGAATCGGAACGAGCTGCGTCGCCATCGATGGCGGTGATCGTCCGCGACGACGGGCGAGCCTCTTCGATCCTCTTCTCCTGCGTCATTCTTGCCCCCTGCTCACGACCTGCTTGGGCTGTGGCGAGAGCGCATCCGGCCCATACCGCCGCAGAATCACAATCGCGCCCGCGATCACGCAGGCGTTCACCGCCCCGGCCACCATCCCATCCGCCCCGGCCACCGCCGTGTCGAACGCGCCGTGCCACAGCGCGGGGATGAGGATGCTGCCGCCGGTGCTGTTGTAGAGCCACGTCATCACCACCGAGCCAGCCAGGATGCTGATCAGGAAAGCGACCCACACCATGGGGTTGACGGGCATATTGTAGAAGAACGAGGGCACGTGCCAGAACGCCCAGAGCAGCCCCAGCAGCAGCGTGGCCGCGTAGGCCCCGCGCCCTTGCTGCAGGCGGGGCAGCATGAAGCCGCGCCAGCCCATCTCCTCGCAGAAGCCGAAGGTGAGCGTCCACAACAGCCAGGTGCCCAGCCAGCCAAGCTGGGGCAGCTCGGCGGCATAACCGAAGCCGCGCAGCGCGGTCATGTCGCCCCGGAAGAGCGAGAGGACCGCGCCCGAGGCCAGAAAGCACGCGCCGGGGCTGAGCAGCGCGAAGGCCAGCCAGCCCCAGCCGCCCTGCCAGGTCGTGGCCCGCCGCGCCAGGTCGCGCAGCCCGGCGGGGCCGCGTGTGGCCCATGTCATCCCCAGTGAGGCGGCGAGCGGGCCAAGCGCGCCCAGCACGTGCACCCAGGCGGGCAGCCTCCAGCCCACCGCGCCTACGGCGGCCAGCGCCAGCGGGATGTGGAAGGCCCATGTGACGGCGCAGGCCAGAACATAGAAGGCCAGCAGCGGGTGCTTTAACAATCTTCTTCTTCCGCTCCCCCGCGCGGCCTCCTCTTGGAAACCCTCTATCATTGACACAAGGGGGAGGGTACTGGTTCGTCTCGAGCCACGACGCCCTGACAAGCGACTGGAAAGATTCCGGTTCGTTGGAGGTGGGGACCCGGGGAGGGAGAATGGAGTGCTAGCCAAGGCTCCGCCCATGTCCTTTCGTTCGTGCAGGGAATGGGGTACGACATGCACCAGGAAGGGGAGCGGCAGATGATTCTCGTGATCGGAGCGACAGGGAATGTGGGCGGCGCGGTGCTCGCGCAGCTCATCGAGGCGGGCCAGAAGGTCCGCGTGCTCGTGCGCGACCCGGCCAAGCTCGGAGAGCTCGGCGGCAAGGTCGAGGTCGTAAAGGGCGATCTCACGAAACCCGAGACGCTCGACGCGGCGTTCGCGGGCGTGGACAAGGTGTTCGTCGTCCTCGCAGGGGACGACCTGGCGACGCTCGCGGGGAATGCGACGGACGCGGCGAAGAAGGCGGGCGTGAAGCACATCGTGATGCTCTCGTCGTCGACCGTCGTCGAGCCGTTCGCGACGCTGCTCGGCCAGTGGCACATCGAGGCCGAGGCGAAGATCAAGGCCTCGGGGCTCGCCTGGACGATCCTCCAGCCGGGGGCCTTCGCGTCGAATACGCTGCATTGGGTCGGCTCGATCAAGAGCCAGGGCGTGGTCTTTCAACCGACGGGCGACGGGAAGTCGGCGCCGATCGACCCGCACGACATCGCGGCGGTGGCCGTGAAGGTGTTGATCTCCCCGGGGCACGAGGGGAAATCGTACGTGCTCACCGGGCCGGAGGCGCTCAGCGCGGCAGAGGAGGTGGCGAAGATCAGCGCGGTGATCGGGAGGCCGCTCAAGTTCGTCGACGTGCCCGAGGCCGCAGCGCGCGAGGGAATGGTGAAGGCGGGCCTCCCCGAGGTGTTCATTCGTGCCGTCCTCGAAGCCCACGCCATGGTCAAGGCCGGGCATGGGGCGAGGATCACACAGACCGTCGAGGAGATCCTCGGGCGCAAGGCCCGGACCTTCGACGATTGGCTGAAGAGCCACGGGAAGGCGTTTCAGTAAGACCGCGGGGGGCGCGAAGGCGCGGACGTCAGCTCGCTGCGCCGTCGGGGAAGGACGCCCATTCCACGATGTGGAATGACACGCCTTGCGGCGACTTGAGCAAGGCGAAGCGCCCGACCCCGGCGAGCTCCGACACGGGAATGCAGAGCGTCGCGCCAAGCTCCACGGCGAGGCGCGCCGTTTCGTCGGCATTGGTGACCGCGAAGGACGTGCCCCAGTGCGGCGGGACGTCCCCCATGTGCTCCGGCATGAGCTGCATCGCGCCGCCGACGGGGACCTTGTCGAGCTTGAAGAGCGTGTACGTCATGCCGGGCACCGGACACTGGTCCTCCAGCTTCCAGCCGAAGAGCGCCGCGTAAAACGAGGTCGCTCGGCCCAGATCACTCGTGAGCGTCTCGTACCAGCTCGGCGCGCCGTGCGCGTGGCTGTCGACGTCGATGCCGTGCTGCTTCTTCGCCTGCCACACGAAGAAGACGGCGCCGTTCGGATCCGCGCACTGGGCCATCCTGCCGTTGTCGAGCATATCAAACACCGGCTCGGCGCTCCCGCCGAGCGAGGTGACCTTTGCGACGGCAGCGTCGGCGTTCTCGACCTTCACCATGACGCCGATGAACGGCGGGATGTCGGGGGGCATGTTCGGCGCCGAAAGATCCATGAGCGCGCCGGCCGTGCGGTCGCCGACGAGGATGTGCTGAGCGCCGGGGACGCCCGGCATCTCGCGGTACGTCCAGCCGAAGAGCGTCCCGAAGAACGCGCGCGCGCGCTCGGCCTCCGGGGTCATCAGGTTGATCCAGCAGAAATCGTGTGTTTTGCGCGTGCCCGTCGTCATCGTGGACTCTCCTTCGTTCCCCGTAGACCGGGCCCGCGGCGAAAAATCATCGGTCGCTCCGGAAAAAATCTCGGGCGGCCGGGCCGTGGCTCAGCGCACCTCCTCGCACGGACGTTTCGTCAGGTGCAGGTGCCAGTCCTCGCGCCATGCTTCGCACGCCTCCCGGGTCTCCGCGCAGAAATGGCGCCATTCATTCTCCTTGTCGCGGCGATAGGAATTGTACTCGTGGTAGTAGGCCGTGCAGAATGCGTTCGGCCGAGGGGCGCAGTTCGAATAGGTGGGGACCGATGGGCGTGGCGATACGAACCCGCATGAGCTGGGATTGAGCTCGCAGATGCCCTCCAGCCCCTGCGAATTGGTTTCCGGCTGCGGCGGCTCCTCGGATTCGGGGATCTCGTCGTCGCCTCCTCCTGGGCCGGCGACGGGGGTGTTTTCAGGGCGCATGCGGGAGGAATGCGGGGCTCGTTCCGGCACTTCGAGGAACTCGCGCTTCGCCTTGATCATGTTCGTGCGGTACGTTTCGCACGCGTCGCGCTCTCGTTTGCACCACGAGACGTCATGCGGCGTGATGGCATGCGCGCAGAACCAGACCTCGCCGTCCGGCGGCTCGGGCGCGCCCTCGGGCGGCGCGAAACGGGCGCGGCTCGGGCCGCAGCAGAGCCCCGCCACGGAGAGCACGAGGGAAAGAGCTGCCAGGTGGGGGCCACGCATGAGGCGATGCTGGCATGGACGGGGAGAAGCAGGCGACCCTTTTGTCCGCGAAACGGGTTGCGGTTCGTTGGGGGCTGGGAGCAGACTCCGACACACAAGCCTCCGGCGCTCGGCGGACATGAATCCCTACCGGAACCTGCACGCAGACAGCCCACGAGACCCGCCGGACCGATGGCGGAGGGCGCGCGCCGTGGCGGCGAACTACGGGCGTGACGAGGGCTGGTTCGTGGAATGGCGTGGAATCCGCGTCGCCGAACTGACCGATCGCCGCTGGGAGGACATGTTCTGGGATTCCTATCGATGCACGTTGCTGACGGAGCAGCCCGACCTCGTCCAGGCCCTTCAATCGAGCGGCTGGGACCCTCGTGAGGTGACGTTTCGAACCCGAACCACCGACCAGCCTGCCCCCCATGCATTCGCGAGTCACCCCCCGAGGGACGGCCGGGTGACCGTACGTTCCCTTTACGTGTCCCCCGACCTCACCTGGAAGGAGCGCGCCTTCCTCCTGCTTCTTCGCCTCGGCCTGGTGAAGTGAGCGCTACATCTTCTTGCGGTCCGCTGCACGCGGCCGCGCGCGTCGCTCCTCCACGTCGGCCATGTCGATACGAAGTCCCCCGGCGAGGTACGTCTCCAGGAACCCGAGCCGGTCATTGCCCCAGAAAATCTGGTCGTCGACGAGGAACGTCGGCACGCCGAAGACGCCCTCGGCGAGCGCCTGCTCGGTGTTCTGGCGGAGGCGCTCCTTCACCGCGGGATCCTCGGCGGCGGCGAGCAGCGCGGCGCCGTCGAGGCCCGCTTCGTCGGCGATGGCGCGGAGCTCGGCGTCGTTCATCAAGTCGCGGCCGTTTTCCCACGTCGCGACGATCAACGCGCCGGCGAGGCGGCGCCGCGCGTTCGGATCGTCGAGGGCCGCGCACATGCGCTGCGCCTTCAGCGGATTGAACGGATGCGCCGGCGGACCGGCACAACGAAGCTTCAACGTCATTGCCCAGCGCGCCACGTCCTGCAGCAGGTGGACGCGCTTCGACGCGATCTCCGCGGGTCCCTTGTTCCCATTGGCCTGGAGCAACCCCGCGAACAGCACGGGCTGGAGGTCGAAACGCGCGCCCGTGCGCGCCTCGACCTCGTGGATCTGCGTCCATGCGAGCCAGACGTAGGGGCTGATGACGTCGAAGTAAAACCGGACGGTACGCATGCCGGAGAACGGTAGTACGTACCTACGCGACTGTCGACGTGGAGCGGAGAATCAACCTCCGGTGCCGGATTGACAGGAGGTGTTGATTGCGTCGACCAGCGGCGACTCCCGCTTCACGGCCGTACCGAGCGCGGACGTTGCCGCATTGGCCCCGTGGACGTCCTTCGCTTCGATGGCACGCGCCAGGTCTCGCGCGGCCTTTGCGGTGGCGTGTACCATGTCCCGGTAATCGGCCACCTTTCGGACCAGCTCGGGCTGCGTCACGGGCACGGCCTCGATATCCCGGCCGACGCTGTCCATCACGTCGGCCATCGCGCGGAGCTGCTCTGTGTCGCGCGCATCTTTCGTCTCGTCCTGGGACGTGTTCAGCTTCTGCATGCCGCCGTTGATCACCTCGATGACGGCGTTGCATTCTTTGACCATGTCGTTCGCGCCCTCGGAATCCGCCGTCTTGCCGGGGCCGGCGCTCGCCGCGCACGCGGTGACGAGGAGGGATGCCACGAGGAGCCAGGAAGACGAATGGCGCATGCCCGAGGACGGTAGTCGTCCAAACACGCCCGCGTCAACCGGGACGAAGGCCGCGCGTGATTCCTCCCTTCCCCGGCGCGGGAAGACCGTGGTATTTCCCCACGCTCATGCGTCCGGACCTCCCGACGAACGATTCCGGCTCCGATGGCTGGCACCAGACCGGGGGGCACACCTATCGGTGCGAGAGCGCGGGCATCGTCTTCATCCGCGTCGCGGGTGATCTCGCCGAGGAGGACATCGCCGCCTTCTTCGACGCATTCGCGCACCTCTGCGACACGAGCGGGCTCGCGCACGTGTTCTGGCTCGTTGATCTCGGGCGCCTCGGCGCCATCACCCCGGAGGCGCGCACGCGCGCGGCGAAGACGCCGGTGCGGCCCGAAAACAAGGGCATGGTGCTCTACAATGGGACCTTCCGGCAACGCATGGCCGTGACGCTCGTCGACAAGGCCACGTCGCTGCTTCAACCCAAGGCCCCTCCGCTCGTCACCTTCGGCACGGAGGCAGAGGCGCGCGCCTGGATCGACAAACGCAGGCGCGAGCTCGCGGCGCGCGGCGACCGGTGACGAGTCGCGGCGGCCTGCGCCCTACGCCCCCGGCTCAAGCCACCCGCTTCCTCTTCGCCGCCGCCGCTTCCACGATCCGCTGCACCTCCTGGAGGTCCACCGGCTTCGTCAGGTGGTAATCGAATCCCGCTTCGCGCGCTTGCCGCCGGTCTTCGTCCGTCCCCCAGCCCGTCAGCGCCACCAGCACCAGCCGGCCGAAGCCCTCCTCGGTCCGCAGCCGTTGTGCCACCTCGTATCCCGTCATTCCCGGAAGCCCGATATCCAAGAAAACCACGTCCGGCTCGAACGCGCGCGCGGCGACCAGCGCCGAGGGGCCCGTGTGCGCCACTTCGGTCGTGTGTCCCGAGAGCTGCAAGAGCTCCGCCAGGCTCTCCGCGCCGTCGACGTTGTCGTCTACCACCAGCACCTTCATGCCCCCGGCCGCTCCTTTGCCCGGCAGGTCGCCGCCCGAGCCCTTGGCGGGCGTCTCCTCCGCGACCCCGAGGGGCAGGCGGACCGTGAAAATCGAACCTCGCGACGGACCTTCGCTCGTGGCTTCCACCGTCCCCCCATGGAGCTCCACGAGCCGCCGCACCAGCGTCAAACCAATTCCCAGGCCTCCCTGCGCTCGGTCGATCGAGCGGCCCACTTGCGTGAACATGTCGAACACCTTCGTCCGCATCTCCGCCGGGATGCCCACGCCGGTGTCCTCCACCCGCACGACCATGTGCGCGTCCTCCTGCACCGCGACGAGCCGGATGCGGCCCCCCGCCGGCGTGTATTTCGCCGCGTTGTTGAGCAGGTTCGCCAGGACCTGCGCGAGCCGCGTCGGGTCCGCCGAGAGCCATAACGGCTCGGTCGGGAGCGACACGGAAAACGCGTGCCCGGCCGCCTCGATGAGCGGGCGGCTCGTCTCCAGCGCGCTCTCCAGCACCGCGCCGAGCTCCACCCGCTCCTTGCGCAGCTCCACCTTGCCGCGCGTGATGCGCGAGACGTCGAGGAGATCGTCCACCATACGCACCATGTGCCCGACCTGCCGCTCCATCATCGCCCGGATGCGCTGCCCCTGCGCCTCGTCGCGGGCCATTTGCAGGAGCGACAGGCCCGTCCGGATGGGCGCGAGCGGGTTGCGGAGCTCGTGCGCCAAGGTCGCCAGAAATTCGTCTTTGCGCCGGTCCTGATCTCGCAATTCGTCGTAGAGCCGCGCGTTCTGGATCGCCACGGACGCGATGTGCGCGAGCTGGATCAAAATGGCCTCGTCCTGCTCCGTGAACTCGCCATCGTATTTGTCGGAGAGCTGGATGAAGCCGAGGTTTTTCCCGTTCCGCCCGATGAACGGCGCCGCCAGCCAGCCTCGCAGCGGCGGGTGCCGGCCCGCCTCACCGCTGAAGTTTCGCCATGCTGGGTGCGACACGAGCTCGGCCTGCGTGAGCCGCATCGGGCGGTTCGTCTGGCTGACGAGCCTGTAAATGCCCTTGCCCGTCGGCACCACATCGTACGTGCGGAAGGCCTCGTACTTCGACGACAGGGACGTGGCGCTGACCAACAAGGACCCGTCATTGGCGTTGATCAGGGTGGTGACCGACTGGTGCGCGCCGATGATGCGCCGCGCTTCCTCGGTGATCACCCGGAGCACGCTGTCGAGCGAAGCGGACGCGTGGATCGTGAGGGCCGCGTCGGCCACCTGTTCGAGGAGCCGGGCTTGCTCGCGCTCGCGTTCGAGCAGCCGCGCGAGCCGATCCTCGTGGTGCTTGCGGGCCGTCGCGTCGACCGTCACCCCGTCGAAGCGCTTCGCCGCCCCGTCCGGCCCGTAGGCCGTCCCGCCGAGCGCGCGGATCCATTTGATCGCCCCGGTGTCCGGATCGACCGTCCGGTAATCGGTGTCGTACGGCGTTCCCTTGTCGATCGACGTCTCGATGGCCTGCCGCGTCCGCGCCCGATCGTCCGGGTGAATGCGCTCGTAGAACGTGTCGATCGTCACGCGGGCGTCGGGCGGGAGCCAGAAATGTTCCTTCACGCGCTCGTCCCAGCTCAGCTCGCCAAACGGCAGATCACAATGCCAGAAGCCGATCCCGGAGAGCTCGACCGCGAATTCGAGGCGCTCGTCCCGCTCGCGCAGGCGTCGGACCGTTTGGGCTCGTTCGAGGGCCTCCCAGCACTGCCCCACGACGAGCCGGACGAGGTCCACTTCCTCGGAGGTCCAGTGCCGCGGACGCGCCTGGTCGACGGCCATCGCCGCGATGAACTTGCCAGCCTTGTGCAGCGGGACGCCGATGGCGGCCTGGATGCTCGCCGCCCGATACGCGGAGAGGTCGCTCCCGGCCCGCGGGTCCTGATCCACGTCATCCATCACGTACGGCTGGTTCGCCCGCATGGCCCGCTCGAACTCCAGGCCGAAGCCGGCCACCGGCCAGCGCCCCACCAAGCTCGGGAGGCCCCGCGCGTAATCGTCCGTGACCACGAAGGTACGGTCGTCCTCGACCTCGGCATACACGCAGCGGTCGGCGTCGAGGTGCTCGGCCAGGTGCCGGGCCGTGGTGGCCATGATCTCGTCCGCGTCCGTGAGCGGCTGCGTGGCGGCGGCGAGGTCCGCGAGGAACCGATGCCGGGCTTCGCTCGCGCGGAGCGCCTCGTTCGCGCGTTTTTGCGCCTCGGATACGGCGAGGGCTTTCGTCGCGCTGGCGGCGAACCGCGACAAACTCGTGAGGATCCGGGCATCCTCGCGATCGAATCGGCGCGTCTCGCTCCGCGTGAACACCCAGACCGTACCGACGGGTTTGTCGCCGTCGTGGAAGGGGACGGTCAGCGCCTCGACGACGCCGAGGTCGGGCACGCCTTTGGCCGTGAAGTGGCGGGCGGGGTCGCGAAAGAGCAGCGCGGCGTTGTGGGCGACGACGACGCCGCAGGGGCTCTCGAAGCGGGGCATCACCGTGCCGAGGAGGTCCACGTCCGCTCCCGCGAGGGCGCGCCAGCGGAAGACCTCCTCGTCGCCTTCGGTCTCGAGGAGGCTCACGCCGGCCGCGTCGGCCTGGCAGAGGGAAAGGGCGAGCTCGACGAGCTTTGGGAGAATGGCCTCCGGGGGCCCGGTCAGCGCCTCGGCGAGCTCGACGAGGGCGCGGTTCTCGGCCGCGTGATCAGGCTGCCTGGACGGGCGACGAGCGAGTTCCTCCTGACAATCTTGCAAAAAGTCCCCTCCGTACGAGGGGACCAACGGTACACGCATGACCCTGATCCGTGGGAACCCCGAATGGAAAGCCAGCGTAACTGACCTAACGGTTCGGGGCAATGAGGAGGGGAGCAAGGCGGAGGTTAGGGGATTCCCAAGGGCGCGCGCTCGGGAACCCCGAGCGACAACCCGCCGCGACCGGTTGCCATCGGCGGTGGGAACCGGTTCCCACCGCCCGGCGCGCGACCGCGTGAAAGTACAGGTATTTCCGTGTGGCACGTGCCCTGCTCGGAGGGAGCGCGGAGGCCATCCATGACCCTTCGATCGTTTGGTTCCCGTGTCGTGTTGCTCCCCCTCGTCCTCGCCCTCGTCCCCGCGTGTGCGGTCGAGGTCGTCTCCAGCGGAGGCGCCGCGCCGGCGGAGGGGAGCTCGTCCGGCGCGCCCCAGCCCTCGACCGAGCCTTCAGCGGCGTATCCGGGCCATGGATTCGTCGTGCACGAGTGGGGCACCGATACCGTGGTCGTGGGCTCGGACGGCTCGCTCCAGCGTGGATTGCACCACGAGGAGGAGGACCTGCCGAGCTTCGTCTATGACCGCATCCGCGCCGGGACCCTGCCGGAGGCGACCTCGGTGCACGTCAAGATGGAGACGCCCGTCACGTACTTTTACTCGGACAAACCAATGCAGGCGCGCGTGCAGGTGGCGTTCCCGAGCGGGGTGCTCACGCAATGGTATCCCGCGGTGGCGAGCTTCTATCCGTGGGTGGCGAAGGCGAACGCGGCGCCGAACCTCCTCGCGGACGCCGATCCGGTGCTCGATCCGAGCTTTCCCTGGAGCGGTCCCACCTGCCAGGAGAAATACGGCATCGTCGGGCAGGGGCTGCTCGACTGGGGCGAGGTGGAGATCCTGCCGCGCGGGGCCGACGTGGAGCTGCCCGAGGCCTCGCTCGACGCGTTCACGTGGAGCCACGCGCGCGCCGTCGACGCGAATGCGGTGCGCGTGACGGCCGTACCCACGGCGAGCGGCGCGCCCGAGGCCGAGCGCTTTCTTTTTTATCGTGGCCTCGGCAACCTCACGCCGCCCGCGCGCGTGACCGCGGCCGCGAGCACGGTCCGCGTCGAGAACACCTTGCCCGACGCGCTCGGGGCGCTCTTCGTGGTGAACGTGGGCGAGGCGGGCGGCGCGTTCTCGGTGGTCCCCGCGGGCGTCTCGCCTGGCCAAACCGTGGATCTCGAAGCCCCGGCGCTCGCCGCGGCCAAGACGCTCGATGTGTTCGTCGAGGACCTCGGCGCGTCCATCACGACCGCGCTCGACGGCGCCGGGCTCTACCACGACGAATCCCTCGCCATGGTGGCCACCTGGAAGCGGCAATGGTTCCGCACCCCGGGCCTGCGGGTGTTTTACCTCGCGCCACAGACCTGGACCGACGCGACGTTGCCCCTCACGGTCGACCCGGCCCCGGACCACGTGACCCGTGTCATGATGATCCGCGTCGAGGTGATCACGCCCGACCTCGAAGAAGGCGACGTTGCCGCGGCGAAGGGCCTCGCGGATCCGGCGACCGAGGCCGCGGCGAAGGCTCATTTCCTCGGCCTCGGAAGGTTCGCCGAGCCACGCCTGCGCCGCGCCCTCGGCCTGCTCGCCGAGCCTTCCTGGGGCGAACCGTTCCTCACGGCGGTGACCTCGGCCGAGACGCGCGCTGCGGTTGGCGAATGAGCGGATAGACTCGAACGCCATGGGACGACGCGACCGAGATGCACGGCTCGTGCATGCCCGTTATGCGGCGGGCGAGCCGCTCGGGCGCGGCGCGCAAGGGATCGTGCTGCGCGTGGTCGACCGGGAGGACCCGGCCCGCGCGCTCACGGCGAAGGTGTTCCGGCCCGGCGCGTTCGAGCCCTCGGCCTTGCTGGGCGAATTTGCGTTGCTCTCGCGGCTCCGGCTGCCCGGGATCGTGCGCGCGCACGACCTCGGCCACGACGAGCGGACGGGCGCGCCCTTCCTCGTGGAGGACTTCGTCCCGGGGCTCGACGCGGCGACGTGGGTGCGGGGCGCGCCGAACGACGCGGATCGTAATGTTCGGCTGGCGGACCTCTGCGCGGGCGTCGCGGCCACGCTCGCGGCGCTGCACGACGCGGGGTTTTTGCATGGGGATCTCAAGCCGGCGCACGTGCGCATGCGGCCCGAGGGGCGCGGGGAGCGGCCCGTCCTGCTCGATCTCGGCGCGGCGGTGTTTTTCCGGGCCCGCGCCCCGGGCGCGCCGGCGGCGGGCTCGCCCGGGTATGCGGCGCCGGAGGTGCTGGCGGGCGCGGCGCCGACGATTCGTTCGGATCTGTATGGCCTCGGCGCGCTCGCCTGGGCCGCGGCGACGGGGGCGCCTCCGCCGCCGGGAACCACGAAAATGCGGCTCTTTTCCTTGTGCCCGTGGCTCCGGCCGACGCTCGCCGAGATCGTGGAGGCGCTCGTGGAGGCGCACCCGCTCGATCGGCCCGAGGACGCGCGCCGGGTTTTGTCGTCCCTCGGGGCCTCGGCGATGCGTGCGGGCGAGCGGCTCGGGGCGCCCCCAACCCCGGTCGGCCGGGAGGCGGAGATCGCCGCGCTCTCCGCGCCGTCGGCCGCGCCCGTGCGGTACGTCGTGGGGCCGAGCGGGGCGGGGAAGAGCCACCTCGCGCGGGAGCTCTTGACGCGTACGCTTTGCGCAGGGCGAGCCGCGCGGCTCGTCGTGTTGCCCATCGAGGTGGGCTCGATCCTGCCACGCTTGATCGGGTTTTTCCGCGGAATGGACCCCACGCCGCCGCTCGCGGCCGCGGCGGAGGGCGGGGCGGCGCTTCTCTTGATCGACGGGCTCGAATCCGGTCCGCCCGAGCTCGCGGCGGCGCTCGACGTGTATCGTTGCCGCGGAGCCCGCGCGCCGGGGCTCGACGTGGTGGTGACGGCGCGCGCCGCGCCACCGGGCGCGGACGTGCTACCGATCGAGCCGCTCGTGGGGGAAACGTTTGTCGCGTTATGCCATTCGCTGGGGTTGTCGGATCCAGCGGCGATGGAACGAGCACAGGCGGCTTCGCAGGGGTTGCCCGGCTGGCTCTTGGCGTCGCTCGGGCGCGTGCCGCTCGAACGGGACACGGCGCTCGGGCGGGCGTCGGGGTTGTCGGTCGGGGCGAGGGGCGTGCTCGCGGCGATCGCGCTCTCGGCCGGGGGAATGTCCGAGGGGGCTTGTCATGCCATCACGCGGCGCCTCGGGGGCGAGGGCGCATCCCTCCTCGTCGAGCTCCTGTCGGCGTCCTTGATCGGGCGGCGTGTGTCCGGGCACGTGCGGTACGTGCTCGCCTCGCCTGAACTCGGGCCCGATCTCGCGGCGGCGCTCGCCACGCCGGAGCTCGTGGACCTCACGGCCGAGGTTTGGCTCGGCGAGCCCGACGCCGACGCCGCAGCCTTGCTCTCCGTCGCAAAGGCGCCGTCCGCGGCGGCCCTGCCGGCGCGGCGGGAGGCGCTGCTCGCGCGGGCAGCGCAGGCGGCGCGGGAGACCGGGCTGCTTTCGCTCGAAATCGACGCGCTCCTTCTGCTCCTGCAAACCCCGGCGCGACGCACGCCGGCCTCGTTGTGCCGGCTGGAGCGGCTCGTCCGGGACGCGGGGTTGCCGGGGGCGCATCCCGAGGTGCTGCGCTGGCTCGACGAGGCGGCCTTGCAGGACACGAGCTTGCGCTCCCTCTCCTTGCGGCGGCGCGCCGAGCAAAAGGCCCGTGTCGGGGAGGCGGCGGAGGCGCGCGCGCTCGCCGAGGAGGCGCTCGTGGCGGCGCGGCACACGAACGACAGGCAAGCCGAGGCGTTTGCCCACGGCACGCTCGGCCTCGTCGCCCTGTTCTCCGCCCATTCCACGGACGCGGCCGAGCACCTCGCCCGCGCGGAGGAGTTCCTCGACGAGCGGGGCTCGGACGATCCCGAGGAGCTCGCGCGGATCCACCACAATGCGGGGGTCGTCGCGCTGTATCGGAACCGGGCGGATCAGGCGATCTCCACGTTTTCGCGGGCGCTCGGGGAGAAGCGGCGCCTCGGGGATCGCGCGGGCATGCGCTCGTGCCTGATGAACCTCGGCATGGCGCTCGGGCGCGCAGGGAGGCACGCCGAGGCGGAGGCGGCGCTCGCCGAGGCGACGTTGCTCGCGCGAGCCCTCGGCCAGGAGGCAGGGCTCGGCTGGTGCCTCTTCGCGCGGGCCGAGCTCGAGGTGCGTCGGGGCCAATTCGCCGCAGCGGCGCCGTTCGTCGCGGAGGCGTGGGCGCTCGGCGTTTCGGTCCCCGCGGTGGTGCGGGCCGATCTCTCGATTCTGCGCGCGCGGATCCGGGCCCGCGCGGGCGACGGCGCGGGCGCGCTCGTGGCGCTCGGCGAGCTTGCGGCCGATGCGCGGGCGCGCGACGCGCTCGTCGACGTGCGGGCGTGCCTCGCGGAGGTGGAGGCGCGGCTCGCGACGTTGCCGGCGGAGCCACGGCGCGCGGCGCGGATCGCGATCGGCGCGCTCCGGCGCGCGCGTGCGGCCAGGCTCGTGGAGGGCGAGTCCGAAGCGCAGGAGGCCCTTTTTCGTGCGCTCGCGGCGCGGCGGCCCGTTCGATATGCTCCGCGCATGGCGGCGGAGAACGCGGGGGACGACGACGCGCTGTGGGATTTTCTGGCCGGCGTGGCGCGCGGGTCCGAAGGCGAGCTCGGCCTCGATCTCGCGCGGCGTATCGTGGCGCGCGCGGGCGGGGAGCGGGCGTTCGTGGCGCTTGTCGACGGAGCGCGGATCGGCTCGGTCCACGGCGCGGATCTAGACGGTCTTGCCCTCGCGGAGGCCGGGCAACGGCTCGACGGGGTCCTCGCGCGGGAGGCCCTTGGCAGCGCGGAACCCTTGTATCAGCGCGACATTCCCACAGCGGGAGGCCGGGGCGCGCGGCTCGTCGTCGCAGGGCCCGAGGGGCCCTTGGGGAGCGCGATCGTCGTCGTCGAGCATCGCTTCCGGCCCGGCGCGTTCGACCACGTGACGGCCGCGGAGGCGCGTCGATGGGGCATTCTTGCGGCGCTCGTCTTTCGGATCTCGACGGCCGCCGAACCGGACGAGGAGACGGTCGCCCCGCACCCGGCGGCGCGAAAGGAGCCTGGTTTGGCCGGAATGCCCGCGGCCGAGCCCCCGGGCGCGACGACGCTGATCCCGATCTCCGGGCCGCGCCGCAGCATTCGGGGGATCGTGGGGGATTCGCCGGCGCTCACGCGCGCGCTCGGGAGGCTCGAAGCGGCATTGCCGGGGGACCTGCCGGTCCTCGTCGTGGGCGAAACCGGCGTGGGGAAGGAGCTCTTCGCGCGGGCGCTCCACGACCTCGGGCCGCGGGCGCGCGGGCCCTTCGTCGCGATGAATTGCGGCGGCATCCCGGACACGCTCTTCGAGGCGGAGCTTTTCGGGCACGCGCGGGGCGCCTTCACGGGCGCGGACCGGGCGCGCATGGGGCTCCTCGTGCAAGCGAACGGCGGGACGCTCCTGCTCGACGAGATCGGCGAGCTCTCGCTCCTCCGGCAGGCCGCGCTCCTGCGGGCGCTCGAAGCGCGGCGGTTCCGGCCGATTGGCAGCGATGAGGAGCGCGCGTTCGACGTGCGGATCGTGGCCGCGACGAACCGCGACCTCGAAAAGGCGGTCGCCGACGGCAGCTTCCGGCAGGACCTCTTTTATCGATTGAACGCGATCACGATCCGCGTCCCGCCCTTGCGCGAGCGCGCCGAGGACGTGCCGCTCCTTTGCCGCGCGTTCCTCCCGGGCGCGACGTTCGCCGACGACACGCTCGCCGCGCTGTCGGCGCATCCGTGGCCCGGCAATGTGCGCGAGCTGCGCAACGTGATGGAGCGTCTCGGCGCGCTCGGCGCGTCGCGGATCGAGCGGGCGCACCTGCCGCGGGGGATCCGGGGCCGGGGCGCGCCGGTCCCCGAGGTGGACGAGCGCGCGCCGATCCGGCGGGCCCTCGCGGAGACGGGAGGGAACATCAGCCAGGCGGCTTCTCGGTTAGGTTTGTCGAGGCAGGGGCTCAAGAAACGAATGGTGCGGCTCGGGATGCGCGAGCCGGCCCCTTCGTCACGGAAAAAGCTCGCGTAGGTGGTGGGCGTGATGGGCAGGAATGAAATGCGGCGATGGCTCGGGGTTCTCGGGGCGGTTTTCCTCGCGGGGTGCGGCGCGGAGGCGGAGGGGACGGCGCCCCTCGGTTGCGCCGCGACCGCCGTCGAAGGAATCGAGGTCGCGGCGACGGACGGCGCGGGGGCGAGCGGGTACACGCTCGGGTATGCGCCGCACGCGATGGCCGGTTGCCTGCTCGTATACGTGCATCCGGACGGATCGCTGCGGGCGCGGGATCTCGCGCGGGGCACGGAGGAGACGCTCGCGGCAGCGGCGGAGGCGCCGCGCAGGCCCACGGCATTCGGGGGTGTCGTGGCGTGGGAAGCCGTGGAGGCGGGGCGACGCGTGGTGCGCGTGCGCGTGGAGGGCGCGACGCGGACCGTGACGGGCGATTTTGATCACGCGGGAGAGCCACGCGCGGCGGGGGACGGGGTGGCGTTCACGGGCTGGCGCGCGGTGGACGAGGCGGGGGATACGGACGTCTTCCTTTACGAGCCGGGAAAAACCTCGGCCTCGGTCGTGGCGAGCGGGCCGGGACAGCAGCGGTTCCCCGATGTCTCGGGCACGCACGTGGCGTATGCCGATTTCGCGGAGGACGTGGATGGCCGATTCGACGAGAATGAGACCGACGCGGCGGACGTGGTGGTGATGGAGCGCGGGACGGGGAAAAGGACGCGCCGTACGCGGCCAGGAAAACAAGCCTTTCCGCTGCTCGGCGCGGATGGGCGTGTGGTCTACCTCGAATGGGGGCCGCTGCACCCGGAGCCGAAGTTCAGCGCGTACACGCTCGTCGTGGGGGATGTGCGCGAGGACGGCGAGGCGGACGTGGCGGTCGTGGACATCGAGACCGCGCAGCCCTACGTGCGGCCGACGGCGCGGGGGGCGTGGGTCGAATGGGTGCAATGGCGCAGCGGCGGACCCGCCACGCTACATCGACAGCCCGCCGATCTCGCGGCGGATGCGACGGTGGTGACGGGCATGCAGGGCGGTGAGCTTCACGCGCCGGTGGCGGGGGAGGGGATGACCCTGGTGGCCGCGCGCGGGGTGGGTGGCGCGATGGTGATCCGCGCGGCGGAGCGATGAGCTTCAGCGCCGGGTTTTTCGGACGACACCATTGAAATCATCGTCGACGTATTTTTCGGTCCAGTAGACGCAGGTCGCTCCGAGGGCGACCTGGTCGGGGGATCCGAGGGCGCCCTCGACGAGCCGCGGCGGGGCGCTACCGTCGAGTGGAACGGCGAACAGGCCTTGGGGGCCCTCGCCTTTGGCGTCCCCGGAGCCAAAAAAGACCTCGCCTTTGGCATCCACGGCCACGTCGTTCGGATACGCGAGGCCGTCGGCGAGCACCTGCGGCTCGCCGCCATGGGCGTCCATCGAGACGATCTCCCCGTCGTGGCTATGGGCGAAGACCACGCGCGTGCCTACCCGTGACAAACCAAACGGCCACGCCAAACCGCCCAGGAGCTGGACCGCCTCGCCGCCCTCCTTCGGGACCCGCCACACGCCGCTGTCGTGGTTTTCCTTGCCGTTCAAGAATCCGACGGATCCGGTCCAGTACACATATTTTTCGTCGAAGGTGATGTCAGCCACGCCGCCGGGGGATTCACCGAGCACGACGGTCTCGCGGGTCGTGAGATCGAGTCGGAGCACCTGCCCCGGGCTCTGGAGTTTTTCGTACGTGACGAGCTCGCCTACATAGACGTATTTCCCGTCGACGGCGATCGCGTTCGGGGAGGCGAGCCCCACGAGCAGGTCCTCCATCGTCCCGTCTTCGAGCGAGAAACGTGTGACGCGGCCGTACCCCGAATGGCTGGCCCAGTAGAGCGCCCGATCCGCATACACGATTCGATTCGGCGCGCAGAGCTCGCTGGCGAGGACCACGGGCTCGCCGCCTGCGAGCGAGACCGCAACCACGACCCCGTCGCAACCGTAGAGATCGCCCCCATCCGTGAAAAAGAGGTTTCCTTCGCCCAGCGCGAGGCCCGCGGGGTCGGGAATCGTGGCGATCGTGACCGCCTCGCCCGGCGCGCAGGTGTCCTCCTCGGCCGGATCTGGAATGTGCTCGATCGGCGGCGTGACGTGCGCGGATGAATCGACGGCGACGCTCGGGCCGCATCCCGCCGCGCCAATCAGCGATATGACCAGCAGGGTTTCGCGTATCATTTGTCTTTCAAGGAAGTACGACATGGCCTTATCCTCGGGCCGTCTCCCCGGAGAAGCCATGCCCTTCCGACCCGATCCTACGTTTTATCCGTCGCCGCGTATGGCCATGGACGCGCCGCGCGAGCGGTTCGCCTACGTCGCCGCCCCGGACGCGAACGCCGTGCTCGGACGCCCGAACCCGCTCCGCGACGGCCTCGCCACGGTCGACCTCGATCCGCGGTCGCCCACCTACAGCCAGATCATCGCGCTCGCCGAGGTGCCGAACTTCGGCGACGAGCTGCACCACTCCGGCTGGAACGCGTGCAGCGCCGCGCTCTGCCCGTACGCGCCGCACCCCCACGTCGAGCGCCGTTACCTGATGCTGCCGGCCCTGCGCTCGTCGCGCATCTACATCTTCGACACGAAGGCCGATCCGCGCAGGCCCAAGCTCGTCCGCACGATCGAGGCCGACGAGATCGCCTCGCGCACCGGCTACTCGCGCCCGCACACGCTGCACTGCGGGCCGGACGGCATCTACGTCTCGGCGCTCGGCAACCCCGCGGGTGAAGGCCCCGGCGGCATCTTCATGCTCGACTGCGAGAGCTTCGACGTGCTCGGCCGCTGGGAGATCGACCGCGGCCCCCAGTACCTGCACTACGATTTCTGGTGGCACCTCGGCCACGACACCCTCATTTCGAGCGAGTGGGGCACGCCGAAGATGATCGAGGACGGCGTCGTCCCCGAGCTGCTCCTCGGCAAGAAGTACGGCCACCGGCTGCACGTGTGGGATCTGCGGCGCCGCAAGCACGTCCAGGCGCTCGACATCGGCGACGAGCACCAGATGGCCCTCGAGCTGCGCCCCGCGCACGATCCCACGAAGGCCTGGGGCTTCATGGGCGTGGTCATCAGCGTCGCGGACCTCTCGGCCTCGGTCTGGCTCTGGTACCGCGAAGGCGAGCGCTGGGCGATCAAGAAGGTGATCACCATCCCGGCCGAGCCTGCGTCCGCGGACCAGTTGCCGCCGCTGCTCAAGGGTTTTGGCGCGGTGCCGCCGCTCGTGACGGACATCAACCTCTCGCTCGACGACAAGTACCTCTACGTGTCCTGCTGGGGCACGGGCGAGCTGCGCCAGTACGACGTGTCGAACCCGCACGAGCCGAAGCACGTGGGCTCGGTGCACATCGGCGGCATCGCGCGGCGCACGCCGCACCCGCGCTCGGGCGGGCCGCTCACGGGCGCGCCGCAGATGGTCGAGGTGAGCCGCGACGGCAAGCGCATCTATTTCACGAGCGGGCTCTACACGACCTGGGACGAGCAGTTCTATCCGGACGGGCTCAAGGGCTGGATGGTCAAGGTCGACGTCAAGGAAGGCGGCGGGATCGCGCTGGATCCTGACTTCTACGTGGACTTCGGGCCGCGCCGGGCCCACCAGGTCCGGCTCGAAGGCGGCGACGCGTCCTCGGATTCGTTCTGCTACCCGTGACGAGCGCCTGGCCCTGGATCACGCTCGCGCTGCTCGGCGCCTACCACGGCTTGAGCCCCGGCATGGGCTGGCTCTTCGCGGTGGCGCTCGGGCTGCAAGAGAAGAGCGGCAAAGCGGTGCTGCGTGCGCTCCTGCCCATCGCCGTCGGCCACGCCGCGAGCGTCGGGCTCGCGGTGGGGCTGCTCGCGGCGGGCAAGGCGAGCATTCCGACGGGCATCCTGCCGTGGATCACCGGCGGTGTGCTCGTGGCCTTCGGCATCTTCAAGCTCGTGCGCCCGCGCCACCCGCGCTGGGTGGGCATGCGCGTGAATGCACGCGACCTCGTGGTGTGGTCGTTCCTGATGGCCACGGCGCACGGCGCGGGCCTCATGCTCCTGCCGGTCTTCGTGCTCGGCGAGGACAACCCCGCGCCTTGCCACGGCCCCTCCTGCCACGACGCCGCGGGGATCTCCCTGTCGAGCCCCAGCGGCTACCTGGCCGCGATCTTCCTGCACACCCTGGCCATGCTGGCCGTCTCGGCGCTCGTGGCGCTGGTCGTCTACTACAAGGTCGGGCTGGCGATGCTCCGGCGCGCGTGGTTCGACCTCGATCGGGTCTGGGCCGGCGCCTTGATCCTCGCGGGCGTGCTCGGGCTCCTGCTCTGAACGGCGCGCCGGAGACTGGAACAATGTTCTAGAACGTTGTTCCAGTCCTCGGCTACCTTCCGTCCATGGAGACCGTCGTCGTCACGGGGGGAAACCGGGGCATTGGGCACGCCGTGGCGCGGGAGCTTGCCCTGCGCGGGTGCCGCGTGGTGCTGCACGCGCGGGACCGGGCGCGCGGCGAGCGTGCGCTCGACGAGCTGCGGGGCGTGGGGCCCGGGGAGGTCTCGCTCGTCACGGGGGACCTCTCCACGAAACGTGGCATTCGCGCGACCGCGGACGCGATCCTCGCGGCGTGTCCGCGCATCGACGTCCTGATCCACAACGCGGGGCTCTGGCCGAGCGAGCGGATCCTGAACGAGGATGGCCTCGAGATGGCCTTTGTCGTGAATCACCTCGCGCCCTTCCTGCTGAATCATTTGCTCGAAGCGCGGCTCGTCGAGGGCCGGAGCCGCGTCGTGCAGGTGAGCGCCGGCCTTTACGTGAAGGGGCGCCCCGATCTCGAGAAAACACCCACAGGCGAAGACTTTCATCCGCTCGGGACCTATCCCACGACGAAGCTCTGCAACCTGCTCCTCGTCCCGCGGTTCGCCGCGCGGTGGAGAGATCGCGGGCCGACGATCCTCGCGCTGCATCCCGGCGTCATTCGCACGGGGCTCGGCGATCGGAAGGGGATGCTCGGTCGATTGCTACGCGTGGTGAAGCGGCTCTGGAAATCCCCCGCGGAGGGCGCGCAGCCCGTCGTGAAGCTCGCGCTCGATCCGGCGTTCGAAGGCGTGACGGGCAAGTACCATCACCTCGACGTGGAGACGCCTCTCCATCCCGTCGCGCAAAACGAAGCGCTCGCGGCGGGGCTCTGGGCGCAGGCGCAAAGGCTCTCCGGCCTCGACGAGGCAGGCTGATGGCGCCGAAGCAGAAGCGCGGCGAGGACACGACGAAGCGCTTGCTCGACGCGGCGCTCGACGTCTTCGCGAAAGGCGGGCACGAGGCCTTCACCGTGCACGCCGTCGTGGCCACGAGCGGGGTAAGCCTCGGGAGCTTGTATCACCATTTCGGCAATGCCGACGGCCTCGCCGCCGCGCTCTATGCCCGTTGCATGGGCGCGCTGCTCGACGACCTCGTCGCCTCGCTCGAAGGCGTCCGCGGGGCGCGCGCCGGTGTCGCGGCCCTCGTGCAGGCCTACCTCCGGCATACCGCCGCGCAGCCGGCGTCCGCGCGCTTCGTGCATGCCTCGGCGTATGCGAGCTTCCTGCCCGCCCACGCGGCGATGATCCTCGCCTCCAAGCAGAGCCGCCTCGCCGCCATCCTGGAGTGGCTTCGGCCGCACGTGAAAGCCGGGCGCATCGCGCCGTTGCCCGAGCCCTTGATCGAGATGCTGGTCATCGGCCCGGTTGCGGAGACGTCCCGGCGCTGGCTCGCCGGCGCGCCCGAGATCGACCTCGATGAGGCGGCGCGGGAGCTGCCCGAGCGCATCTGGCAAGGGCTGCGTCGCCCGTCCCGGCGCCGGCCGGCGGGCGTGCGGCAAAAGACCCGGCGCAAGCGCCCCTGACCGGGACCCACGAAGAAGCGCTCGCCCCTTTCGCGCGCTCTTCGTACACTGCGCGCCGCGTGGAGGTCCTTTCGCTCTGCCCCTTTCGCGCCGGGGCCTTGATCTGGCAGGCTGCGCCGGGCGCTTATTCGCTCACGGTGATCGTCAAGGCGACGTTCACCATCGTGCCCGGCGGAGAGGCGTCCATCGCCGAGACGCAGGTGCCCGTGACGACGCTCGCCGAGGGCGGCGCCGAGGATCTCTCACCGCTCAAGCCTCGCGTGGACGTCCTGGTCCAAGGCGCCGCCGACCCCGAGGCGCGCGTCGCCGTCGAAGGCGCGAGCCTCCTTGCCGGCGGACCCGTGTCCCCGCAAGCGCCGTCGCGCCGGTTGCTCCTCGGCGACGAGGCGTACGCCTGGGCGCAGGGCGTGCTCGGCGGCGAGGCGCGCTCTGCGGGCCCGCCGCCCGAGGGGTTCGACTTTGCGTTTTTCCAGTGCGCGCCGCGCGAGCAGCGGATCGACCTGCTCCGCAGCGCCGCCTCCATCGGCATGGACCGTGTCCTGCCCGCGCCCGGCCGGATCGAGACGCGCCTGCCGCAGCGTCGCCCCCACGCCTTCCGCGTCGATCCGAAGGGCGGACGCGTGACCGAGATCGTCCTCCGCTGCGACACGCTCTGCATCGACGCCGCGGCGAAGACGATGGTCCTCACGTTCCGCGGCGTGGCCGATCTGAAGAGCGGCGCCGAGGCCGACGTGGGCAAGATCGTGGTCGCCGCGCATCCGGAAGGGAAGCGGATCCGCGCCGAGCGGATCGATCGGTTCCTTCGCCTCGGCGAGTCGCTGGAGGAGGACGTCGAGGCGGGCCTGAACCTGCTGGAGATGCGGCACGACGCGGTCCTCATCGCCCCGAAGAGTGGCGACACGATGGTGCTGCCGGAGCGGGTGGAGGCGCCGCCGATCATGTTCGTGGATCCCGCGCCGCCCGACGTCTCGCAGCGGCAACGCACGCGCACGCTCCCGCTGCCCACGGATCGCGACGAGGTGGGCCTGTCGAACCCGGCGGCCGCCTTGCCGTTCCGTCGCCCCGAGGATCCCATCGCGGCGCCGCCGCTCCCGCCGCCGCCCATGTCGCCGCCGTCGCCGAAGCTCATCGCGGAGCCGCTCACCGAGGACACGACGCTCGACCTGCCGAAGGCCGAAGCGCCACCGTCTTCGCGCGAGATCGGCCGTCGGGTCGAACCGCTGCCGAACGCGCCCGCGCCCCCGCCTTCGACGCGGACGCCTGCCGTGCCGGCGATCAAGCCGCCGATCAAGCCGCCTGCGCCCCTCGGCCCGCGCCTCGGCAAACCCACGGGCCCGAGCGCGGGCCCTCCGCGGCCCTCACCGCCGCGTCCGGGACCAGTGCAGGGGGCAAAGGTCGCCGCGCCCGCCGCCGTGCCCGCGCGTTTGTCCGCACCCGCCGCCGTTTCCGCGCCCGCCGCCGCACCCGCTTCCGCGCCCGCTCCCGCTTCCGCTTCCGCTTCCGCTCCTGCCGACGCTCCGCCGTCGAGCTCGCCAAAACCCTTCGAGCCCGCCTCGATCCCCCTCGAACGGTGCGCCACGATCGCCGCCGAGCTGCGCCATCGCCCCAACGGCCGCGACGCGCTCCTCGCGCTGAACGCTCTCTCCACCACGTCCTGGGCCTCCGTGGAGCGACACTGGGCCGACGCGATGGCCCAGGAAGCCGCGCAGGGCCAACGCCAGCTTCTGCTCGTGTACGACGCGGCCTACCACGCCACGCAGGAGCGGCTCGGCTTGCGCGTCGGGCTCGTCGAGCATGCGCGGCTCCAGGTCGCCGCCGAGCGCGGGACGACCGCGGAGGTCCTCGCCGAGCTCGGGCTCGAGGCTTCGGATCAGGCGCGGCTCGGGAGAGTGTGGACGCAGCGGTTGGTCGACGACCCCCGCCTCATGTCGAAGCTCGCTGCCGCGATCGGCGCGGCGCGCGTTTCCTGATCAGGAGCCCTCGGCGGCCACGCTTTGTGGCTCGGCGCGCGCGGCCGAGGCGGTCGAGTGGTTCTTCTCGGCCTGGTCACGCACCCCCGTCACGGCCTTGTCCGCGGCCGTGCAGAGCTCCGGCGTCACCACCGACGAGGGCACGGGCATCTTCGGGTCGACGAGGATCTCCAGCTTTACGATGGTCCGCTCCCCGTCCACTGCGCGCAGCTTCCACGTGGCGCGGAAATCGTCGACGTTTCCACGCTCCATCCGCGCCGTGATGCGCTCCTCGTTCCCGACTTTGACGGGCTGCCCGATCTTCGTGACGACCCAGACCGTCGCGGCGCCGTGCAGGATCGGCACCTCCAGGTACACCTCGCTCACGCCTTTCGTGCGCGAGAGGAGCTTGCTCTGCTTGAAGGGCTTGATGACCTTCTCGTAGTGCCGGTAATCCGTCACGATCCGCCGCACCTCGTCGATCGGCGCGTGCACCAGGATCGCCGCGCCGCCCGTGTCGATCGAGCTCTCCGGGTCCGTCGTCTTCTGCGAATACCGCTGCGCCTTGCCGCGGGCCTCGAGCCGCGTGGCTTCCTCGTCGCCCGCGCGCGCGACGTTCGGCGCGGCGCTGAGGGTGGTCAGAGTCGTGAGCAGCGCGAAGGCGAGGTGGCGCAGGCGAAGCGTCATGGGTGTCTCCGGAAAACGACAAGGGGGATTCCTTGTCGTCGTCGACATCCCGAAGTGCAGGAGCCATGCCGTCCGCCCCCGAGGATCGGGGACACCCGCCAAATCCGCAGGATCTCAGGTGGTCGCGCCGCGCGCGGCCGTGTGAAGCTTGCGGAGGCGTGACAGTTCGTTCACTCCCGGCCTGCCGGCGGTGCCGGGGAGGCGGGCGTCGGCGGCGCAGGCGTCGAGGGGGGCGGCGCCGCTTCTTTGCTCGTGCGCGTGTCGGCCTCGTCGAGAGGGGCCATCTTGCAAGTACCGTCGAACTGGACGCCGCGATCGATGAAGATCGCCGGCGCGTGCAGCGCGCCCGTGACCTTGGACGGAGCGTAGAGCTCGATGGCGGTGCGCGCGCGGATGCTCGCGGAGACCTCGCCCCCGGTGACGATGCAGGCGCCGACGAGGATGTCGCCCGCGACGTGGGCGCCGTCGCCGATGACGAGCACGTCGTCGCCGCGGATCTCGCCCTGGAAGTCGCCGTCGAGGCGGACGCGGCCCTCGAAGTAGAGCTTGCCCTCGAAGCGGGTGCCACGCCCGAGCAGGGCGTTGATCTCCGTGGGCCGGTGCCCGGCCTGTGCGCCCGAGGCCTCCACGCGCTGCGGCGAGTCGTCCTGTCCGGAGAGCGGCTCCATGCCTCGTGCCTTACTCCACCCCCGCCCCCAAGAGCAACCGTCCCGAGGGGGACCCGGACGGTCCTCCACCGAAATCAGGGCCGGCAGGAAGCGCTTCCAGGGCTGGCCGGAGGCGGGGAGCGGGCCAGGGGATTTCCCCGGCCCGCGTGGCTACGCCGTGCCGCCGGGGCGGCAGCCGATCACGGCTTCGTCGAGGGGGCGACCTTGCGCTCCATGCACTCCCTGCAGCACTTGCAGTCCTCCACCACCGGCTGCGCCGGCTGCTTGCTCGCGCAGATGACCTCCTCGAGCAGAGCCTGGAAGCCCTGCAGGGTGTCCTCGTGCGTGAAGGCCTTGCCGCCGGTCTCGCCCGCCACGCGCGCGAACTCGGCCTGGTTGGCCTTGCGCGTCTTCTCGTCCGCCCCGCTCTTGGCCAGGTAGGTGTGCACGCGCGTGCTCCCGGCCTTGGCGACCTCGATCGCCTTGTTGGCGGCGGCGATATCCTCGGCGTCGACGTTGTCGCCGCCCTCCATCCCCTCGTCGCCGAGGAAGAGGATCGCGCGCTTGGCGTTCGGGCGCCAGTCGTTGTGCGTCACCACGTCCTCGATCGCGCGCCCGCCGTCCTCCTGCGCGCCGCCCGATGCCACCGTGCCGCGCTTGCGCCCGCGCATCGCCGACTCGGCGACGCCGAGCTTGGTGAGGTGCTCGCGGATGGTCGTGCGGAACAGCGAATCGGAGAACTTCCCCTCGATCCCCAGGTAGGTGACCTTGAGGTCCGACGGGCACTTCGACTTCGCCGTCTCGATGGCCGCGCTCACCGCGTTGCTGAGGCTCGTCGCATCGGGCTTCATCGACGTGCTCGAGTCGATCACGATGACCAGGTCGACGAGGGGGACCGCGGGCTCCGGCTGCTGCTGGACCTGGCCCGGGCGGCAGATCCCGGGGAAGACCAGCGTGCGCCCCTCGTTGCCATGCTCCTTGTCCTCGGAGCGGTGCGTGGTCACCGGCCCCGGCTTGGTCATCGTGGCGTTCCCCGCGGTGATGCCGCTCGCGCCGCCAGGGATCGTGAACGCATTGATGGCGAAGCGCGACGGCTCACCGTCGGCCCCCCGCTGGAAGTTCATCGAGAGCAGCTCGTTGAGCCCGAGCGAGCCCACCATCGGGTCGTGGTACCAGAACTCGGTGAGCTTCGTCCCCCGCCCCAGCCCGCCGATGACGTGCGCGATATCGACGGGGTACTCCTCGCCCTTGTAGGTGAAGCACCCGCTGCCGTACACCGAGCCGTCCGGGTTGAGGACCTTGAAAGAATACGTATGCGCCGGCTTCACGATTGGCTGGAGCTTGGCAATGATGTCGGCGCTGTTCGAGCCGTTCTCGGCGCTGACGAACCTCGTCACCAGTTTGCCGCCCTGCATGAAGCCCTCGATGACCAGCGCGTACTCCTCGCCGTTGATCTCGACGGTCTCCGGGGACCGCAGCGTCGGCAGATCGACCAGGTCCTCGGGCGCCGGCCCCACGTTCGGCGTCTCGTTATGGTGGAACGTGAAGCTGAAGTCCCTCGCCAGCACGCCGCCCTCGAACGTGACGTGGACCTTCAGGCTGACGTCGAACTGGTTGGGGTTGAAGGCGTAGATCGGGAAATTCTTGTGCGTGAACGTGCCGAGCACGAACGTCGTGCCGTCGAGTGGCACCTCGACGGTGCGGCCCGCAAAGTGGTACCCGCTTTTCCCGGCGCCGCCGGCGGGCACGCCCCACGTGATGTGCTGGGTGCTCACCCCGCCGAGCCCGGGCGGCGAGATGCTGATGGCCGTCCAGGCCCCCGACGTGACTGCTTTGGTCATCTCAGATTTTCTTTCTCATCGGTGATAGCTGGTCGCCGTTGAGGCGACGCGAACGCAATGCACCTGCCGCACCAGCGCGGCATCTGCTGGTGCCCTTGTAGGTAGGGGCCTGGCCGGGCGCTATAGGACCTTGGTCCTACAGCGTGGGAATTTCAATTCGGCGCGGCCAGGTCTCGGGGGACGCGGGGGATAGGGCATCGGTCGATGCGCGGAGTGCGGCGGACCGATGGGGTCCGACAGAGCGCCGTACGTTTCGGCGCTCTAGGACTTGATGAGCGAGCGCACCTCGATCTCCAAGTTTTGCTCCTCGGCGACCACGTCCATGGCCTTGCGCACCTTGCTCACGCCGACCGACTGGGGCACGTCGATGCGCGCTTCCATGCGGAAGAGCTGCGATCCGGTGACGGGCGCGGCGTACGCGGAGGCCTCGAGCGAGACGATGTTCACGCCCGCGTGGGCGAGGGCCCGGGCGACGGCGCGCACGATGCCCTCGTGATCGAGCGCCTCGGCCGTCACGGCGCAGGGGATCGTGGGCGCGCGGCGGTGCTCCTCGGGTGCCTTCGTCCGGCGCGCGACCACGGTGAGGCCGGTGCTCTTCTGGAGGTCGCCGAGGTCCTTCTCGATGGCGTCCACGGTCTCGGGGGCGCCCGAGGCGAGCAGGAGGATGCCGAACTCGGCGCCGAGGATGGCCATGCGGCTGTCCTCCACGTTGCCGCCGTGCTTGGTGAGGTACTCCGTCACTTCCGCGACGAGGCCCGGTCGATCGGGTCCCAGGCAGGACAGGACCACGTACACGTCTTGTTGCGTCATGCGGCGCATCCTAGTCAATCGCGCCGGGGACCGCGAGCGCGCTCGCAACGAGGTGCGCGACCCGGACGGGCTCGGGGAGGCGGCCGTGGACGGCGAGCCGCCGGATCACCGCGGTGGCCTCTTCCATGCGGAGCCCCGCGCGCTGGATGAAGAGGTCGGCGCACGGCTCCATGGGCCCGGCTTTCTCGATGAGCTTCCATTTGCGAGCGCCGCCCGGGACCTTTTCGAGCAGCGCGTGCCGCACGGCCGGGACGTTCGGCGCTCGCTTCGACACGACCAGCACGGCCATGCCGAGCTGCTCGGCGAGGGCGTGGAGGTCGACCACGTTGAAGCCGGCGAGCGCGATGCCTTCCATCATCACGAGCCGGGTATGCGCGGCGAAACGCGAGCGGCTGATCATCGCGGCGAGGGCGTCCGTGGCGTTCGCGCCGTCGCGCCGCACCTTGGAGGAGAGCACGCCTTCGAGGCGGGTCCCGGCAAACGCGACGCCCACGATCGGCACGTCGCCGCGGTGCGCGCGCGGGAAGGGCGCGTCGTCGACGCCGATGACGTGGGAGAAGGGGCTCATGGGCCCGAGGGGAGGGTCAAGTCGTTCGAGATGTCAACCGTCTCAGGGCGTGACGGTGAGGACCGGCAGCTTGGTCGGGTCGAACCGGAGGCCCGGATTGGAGCCCGCGCCGTCCATGTCGCAGTAGGTCCAGCGCCCGCCGTCGAGGCTCACGCGATAGGTGTAGCGGTAGGTGCCCGCGGCCGGAGCGGTGAACGAGCCCTTGTACTCGTCGTCATTGCCGTATTGCTGGTTGAACGAGGCCGGGAACCACTGCCAGCCGCTTTGGGTGGTGGGGTTGATGTTGGCCGGGCCATACCCGATCTCGGCCTTCACCGTGGTGCTCGCGCCGGCCGGATTCGTGACGTTCGCCTCGTAGACGCGGCCGTAGACGAGCGGCGTCGTCTGGCCGGCGGCCACGGTGACGGACAGCGGGAATTGCAGATTGCAGTAGTCGATCTCGGCGGGCAGGTCGGACTCGTTGACGGTCGCGTCTTCGGCGCCGCAATCGCAGACGTGGGCCGCGCCGAAGCTGCTCCGCGGGGCGACGTCGCCGACCACGAAGTCGGCCTTGCTGTTGCTCGTGTCGGTGCAACCCTCATCGAGGCGGAGGAGCGATTTCGTCGAACCGGTCGGCGCCGGCGCGGGCGTATAGTCGTCCTCGTCCTCGTACTCATAGCAACTCGCGGAGGGCCCATAGCCGATGAGATCGACGAGCGATGCGTCGCCGATGGGGCAATCGCTGCCCACCTGCGCGGAGCTGTTGAAGAGCGCCATCTTGCCGCTGTTGCCGTAGATCTGGACGTTGCTCGTGAGGTCATACGGCACCGGCAGGAAGGTCCCATAACCCAGGGGCCCGGCAGCTAGCTGGATCAGGAAATAACCGCCGGGCGGAATGGTCATGCTCAGGGACGTCGGGTATTGGAAGAGCCCGTTTCCGGCCGCGAATTGCATGGTCCAGTCGGTCAGGCTCACCGGCGTCTTGCCACGGTTGTGCAGCTCGATGAAATCGTACAAGAACGGCGCCAGGTACTCGCCTCCGTTACCGTAGACCTGGCTTATCACCACGGAGCCGATGCACGAAGGCGGCGGCGCGCCGGTCGAAAAGCCCGTCATCTGCGTGAACGCCGCGCCGAGGGCATTCCCATTCGGGTCCTGGGCCGCCGTGGTCACGCGCAGCTTGTACGTCGTGCCGTACGAGAGCGCCGGCGCCGGGACGAGCGTCGCGACCGTGCCGCCGCCGGACATCGTGGGCGCCTGGGCGGCGAAGCTCAGGCACGAGGCGAAATCGTCGGTCGAGAGCTGGATCGCGCCCGTGCAGGGCCCGATGTCCGTCTGCGCGCCGAGCGTCGCCGGGTTCATGGGCCTCGTGAACGTCACGGCCACCGTCGCGCCCGTGGCCACACCCGTCGCGGCGTCGGCCGGCGTCGTGCTCACGACCGAGGGCGCCAGGCAAAGGCCGTCGATGCACGCGGCGGTCTGGCAATCGGCCGCCATGAGGCAGGTCTTCCCCGAGGCGCAGGGCAAACAGGTCGCGCCGCCGCAATCGACGTCCGTCTCCGCGCCGTTCTTCACGCCGTCGTCGCAGCTCGCCGGCTGGCAGACGTGACCCATGCACACGCCGCTCGTGCATTGCGCGCCGGTGTTGCATTCGACGCAGGCCCCGCCGCCGTCGCAGCGCTGTCCGCCATTCTGGTTGCAGGCCGTGTCCACGGGCAGGGGCGGGTGCGCGGGGAGGCCCGCGTTGCACAGGTCGCTCGTGCAGACGTTTCCGTCGTTCGGCGTGTCGCTGGCGTCGACTGCGCTCGTCGTATGGCCCGCGCCGTCGCATTGCTCGACGCGGCAATCGCCGGCCTGCTGCGTCGGGGTGGGTGTCCCCGCGGCCACGAAGGAAGTGCCACACGCGCCGGCCTCGCAGATGGCCATGGCGCACGGGGTACCGGGCGAGGGGCAATCGGCCGAGGTCACGCACATCGGGTTGCCGCCGCCCGCGCCACCCGCGCCGCCGGCCCCGCCCATGCCGCCCTCGCCACCGGCCCCGCCCATTCCACCGGAGCCGCCCGCGCCCCCGCTGCCGCCTGCGCCCCCGCTGCCGCCCGCGCCTCCGCTGCCGCCCATGCCTCCGCTTCCGCCCGCGCCCCCGCTTCCGCCCGCGCCC
>NZ_JARZHI010000101.1:0-30096 GCF_029946465.1 Polyangium sorediatum | reverse complement strand
CCGGACAACTGCCCCCACCGCCCGCGCCCGTGCCGCCCGCGCCCGTGCCGCCTGCGCCCGTGCCGCCCGCGCCCGTGCCGCCCGCGCCCGTGCCGCCTGCGCCCGTGCCGCCTGCGCCCCCTTCACCCATACCTCCGACGCCGTCGCTTGCAGGGGGGTCGTTGCCCCCGTCCACGACTTCGACGGGAATACATCCCGCTACGAGAATGAGGCTCGCGCCCCAGAGAGAAGCCATCCGCCGTAGAACGTCTCGCATAGCGGGAAGGGCAGGCAACCGTCGTGCCACGAATGATATGCGGCGCGATCCGCAGAACGGGCCCCTCTTGCCCGTCGAATGGCTAGGTCTGTGGCGCGGATTGGCACAAGCTTGGCAACGCGACATCCACCGCGGGTGGCACCTTTCGCAGTCTTTCAACGCGGGCCGCGTGACCCGGGCATACCGGATCTGCTAGCGTCGCGGAAGGGCTTATCCTTTTCGTGAAATGAGGTGACGCGTGACCATCCTTCGTTTGCTCGGGCTCGTGGGACTTTCGGCGTTTTTCGTGGGTTGTGGCAGCGAGGTCGCGGAGACCCCGTCCGGGACCACGTTATGGGCGCACCGGTTCGGGCGCGGGAGCAACATCGAGCCGGTGGGGCTCGCCGGGGTCGAATCGGGTGGCGTGATCGTGACGGGGCGCCATTACGGGGAGGTGAATCTCGGTGGGGGCATGTTGCCGGCCCCGGGGAACAACTATCAAGCGTATGTCGCGCGGTACGACGGGGAAGGCCAGCACGTCTACAGCCGCTCGTTTGGTGACGCATTCGCGGAGATGTCGAACGACGTCGCCGTCTTGCCGGACGGCTCGGCGTTCCTCGCGGGGTCGTTCAACTTTTCGTTTGAGCTCGACGGCACCACGCTCCCGTACGACGGGGGCGACGACGCCTTCGTGGCGAAGCTCGATCCGGCGGGGAAGGTGGTCTGGGCGCAGGCGTTCGGCGGCGGGGGATCGCAGCAGGCGACGGCGATCGCCGCGATGCCGGACGGCGGCGCGATCGTCGCGGGGAGGTTGCTCGGCGCGACGGATCTCGGCATCGGGAATCCGCAGGAGTACTCCGTCGGCGCATTCGTGATCCGGCTCGATGCGAAGGGCACGCCCTCGTGGGTGCAGATCCTCCGGGGCGGTGACGGACTCGTGAACGTGGAAGACATCGCGGTGCAGGGCAATGCCATTGCCGTGGTGGGGAATTCTTCCTCGTCTGCGCTCGACGTGGGCCTCGACATGGAACTCGTGATGGCCGGGTATGATGGGTTCGTGGCGACGTACGATTTGGATGGAAAAGCCAGATGGGCCCGGAGGGTGGGCGTCGGGACGTTCGGCCCTCGGGTGAAAGGCGTCGCGTTCATGGCCGACGGAGGGCTCGTTTTGACGGGGGAGGCCGATGGCAACGTCGATTTCGGCGGGGGAGTCTTGCCCGTGGAGAACGAATCCGATTCCAATACATATCTGCTGGAGCTCGACGCGGCCTCGAATCACCGGCGGAGCGTCCTCTACGGGGGCGAAGGCTTCGATCGTGGGCAAGGAATCGCGGTGACGGCCGGCGGGGGCGTGGTCCTCACGGGGGAGATGATCGGGCGCATGTCGTTCGGCGAGGCGAGCGTCGCGTCGCACGAGGACGAGTACCAAGGGGACGTGTTCGTGGCGGCGCTCGACGCGGAGCGGAATCCGGTCTTCGTGCGGCGCTTCGGCGACATGTCGCTGCAATCGGGGCAGCGGGTCGCGGTGGACGGGCAGGGGCGCGTGTACGTCGCGGGGTCGGCGATCGGCGTCGTGGACTTCGGGCAGGGGCCGACCGAGGCGTCGGGTTACTTCGAGACGTTCGTGGTCGCGCTCGCGCCCTGAGCATCGTTTGAAAGGTGCGCGGTCCGTGTTCCCAGGCTGCCCGAGATCGAAGTCCACCCCCTTCGAGATCGGAGTCGGCGAGCCCGTGATCGGAGTGCAGCCCCTTCGAGATCGGAGTCGGCGAGTCCGTGATCGGAGTGCTGGCCCTTCGAGATCGGAGTCGGCGAGCCTGTGATCGGAGTGCGGGCCCTTCGAGATCGGAGTCGGCGAGCCCGTGATCGGAGTGCTGGCCCTTCGAGATCGGAGTCGGCGAGCCCGTGATCGGAGTGCGGGCCCTTCGAGATCGGAGTCGACGAGCCCGTGATCGGAGTGCGGGCCCTTCGAGATCGGAGTCGGCGAGCCCGTGATCGGAGTGCTGGCCCTTCGAGATCGGAGTCGGCGAGGTAACATCTCGCCCACCCCCGTCCTGACGCCCCGTGGCCCGCGTGCCCAGGGCATGTCTCGGAGAATCGCGACGAACATCGCGGACGCACAGGTGCCCGCCAGCCTTCGCCGTCGCGGCTTTTCCTCCTGGACAACCGTCCAGCCCGTGCCTAAAGGCACCCGTCCCATGACCGCCACGACCGACCCCACCACGGTGTCCTCGCCCACGTTCACGCTGCCCGCTTTCGACCCTGTCCCCACCCTTTCGGAGGAGCTCACGCTCCCGAGGTCCGGGGTCTCGGCCGTGGTCAAGCTGCTCGCCGAGGGCGCGACGGTGCCGTTCATCGCGCGCTACCGCAAGGAGGCGACGGGCGGGCTCGACGAGGTGCAGATCCGCGCCATCGAGGAGCGTCGTACGTACCTCGTGGAGCTCGACGAGCGGCGAAGGCAGGTGCTCGACGAGATCGGCAAGCAAGGCAAGCTCACCGACGAGCTGAAGAAGAAGATCGTCGGTTGCACGACGAAGGCCGAGCTCGAGGATCTCTACCTGCCGTTCAAGCCGAAGCGCAGGACGCGGGCGATCATCGCCAAGGAGCGCGGGCTCGAGCCGCTCGCCGACCGGATCTGGTCGCAGGCGAAGGACGGCAGCCCCGACGAGGAGGCCAAGGCCTTCGTCGACGCGGCCAAGGAGGTGCCCGACGTCGCGGCCGCGCTCGCAGGCGCGCGCGACATCTGCGCCGAGCGGATCGCCGAGAACGCCGACGTCCGCAAGCTCGTGCGCGAGGGGTACATGCAAGACGGCGTGATCCGCGTGAAGAAAAACGAGGAGCACGAGGGCAAGGCGACGAAGTTCGACACGTACGCGACGTTCGAAGGCCCGGTCGCGGGGATGCCGTCGCACCGCTACCTGGCGATCCGACGCGGCGAGGCGGAAGGAATTCTCCGCGCGTCGGTGGATCTCGATGGGGAGAGGCTCTTCGCGCCGATCGGCAAGATGGCCGGCCTCGACGGCGGCTCGCCCTGGGCGGGCGAGCTCGGCAAAGCGACGAGCGACGCGTACAAGCGGCTGCTCGCGCCGAGCGTGCAAATCGACGTGCGCGTCGAGCTGAAGCAGCTCTCGGACCGCGCGGCCGTCGAGGTGTTCGCGCAGAACCTGCGGGAGCTCTTGCTCGCGGCGCCCTTCGGGACACACGCGGTGCTCGGGATCGACCCGGGGCAACGCACGGGCTGCAAGTGCGCGGTCGTGGACGACACGGGCAAGTTGCTCGCGAACGAGACGATCTACCTCGTGCAAGGCGCCGAGGCGGAAGAGCGCGGGAAGCGGACGATCCGCGATCTCTGCCGGAAGTACGGCGTGAGCGCGGTGGCGGTAGGCAACGGGACGCACGGGCGCGAGACGGAGCAGTTCGTCCGGGATGTGCTCGCGGCCGAGGGGCTGAAGGAGATCTTCTGCGTGCCGGTGAGCGAGGCGGGCGCGAGCGTGTACTCGGCGAGCGACGTGGCGCGCGAGGAGTTCCCGGACCTCGATCTGACGGTGCGCGGCGCGATCAGCATCGCGCGGCGGCTGCAGGATCCGCTCGCCGAGCTCGTGAAGGTCGATCCGAAGAGCATCGGCGTGGGGCAGTACCAGCACGACGTGTACCAGTCGCTGCTCGCGCGGAAGCTCGACGAGGTCGTGGAGAGCTGCGTGAACATGGTCGGCGTGGAGCTCAACACGGCGAGCGCGCCGCTGCTCTCGCGCGTGGCGGGCATCGGGCCCTCGCTCGCGAAGAAGATCGTGTCGCACCGGGATCAACACGGCGCGTTCTCGAGCCGCAAGAAGCTGCTCGACGTGGCGGGGCTCGGGCCGAAGACGTTCGAGCAGTGCGCGGGCTTCTTGCGCATCCGCGGGAGCGAGCACCCGCTCGACGCGAGCGCGGTGCACCCGGAGCGTTACGCGCTCGTCGAGAAGATCGCCGAGGACCTCGGCGTGCCCGTCGCGTCGCTCGTGGGCGACACGAAGCTCATCGGTCGTGTGGATCCAAAGAAGTACATCGGCGGCGACGTCGGCGAGTACACGATGAACGACATCCTGGTGGAGCTGAAGAAGCCGGGGCGTGATCCGCGCGCGAGCTTCGAGCCGCCGAAGTTCCGCGACGACGTGCGGACGATGGAGGACTTGAAGCCGGGGATGGAGCTCGAAGGGGTGGTCACGAACGTGACCGCGTTCGGCGCGTTCGTGGACGTGGGCGTGCACCAGGACGGGCTCGTGCACGTGTCGCAGCTCGCGGACAGGTTCGTGAAGGATCCGAGCGAGGTCGTGAAGGTCGGCGACAAGCTCAAGGTGCGCGTGCTCGAGGTGGACATGGTGCGCAAGCGCATCTCGCTGACGGCGCGGAAGGGCGAACGCCCGCAGCCGGGGCAGCAGGCGCAAGGGCCGCAGCAAGGGCGCGGCGGGCAAGGGCCGCAGCAAGGGCGCGGCGGGCCGCAGCAGGGCAAGGGCGGCCCCCAGGGCAAACCGCAGCCGCAGGCGAAGTTCACGAACAACCCGTTCGCGACGCTCTTGAAGCGGTAGGGGCGGAGGGCGGCGCGGGGTCGGTTCATGCTACGTTCGCAGCATGGGCGACCCCGCGCGGAAGGTTCCTACGTTCGAGGAGCTGCTCGCCGAGATCGATCGGCTGCCGGAGTACCTGAGCGGAGAGATCCTGGAGCCGGGCGAGATCCGCACGATGTCTCGGCCGAAGGCGCCGCATCGGCGCGCGGTGGGGCAGTGCTATCGCGCGCTCGGCGATGCAGACAAAGCCTCCGGCGGCACAGGCTGGTGGATCGAGCTGGAGCCCGCGGTTCGCTTCGGGGATCGGCTCTTCAACCCCGACCTCGCCGGATGGCGCGTGGAACGTTGCCCCGAGCCGCCTGACGAGTACCCCATCACGCTGCTCCCCGATTGGTGCTGCGAGGTCCTCTCGCCGTCGACCGCGCGCGACGATCGAAAGATCAAGCTGCCGCACTACGCGCGATCCGGCGTGGGTTGGGTCTGGTTGATCGATCCGGAGATCCACCTCGTCGAGGTGTTCCGGACCGAGCGCGAGCACCTCATACTCGTCACGGCCGCAGGGGAGGACGAGACCCCACGCCTGCCGCCCTTCGACCTCGAAATCAACCTCGCGCCCTTCTGGATCCTCCCCAAGCCCGCCGAGCCCTCTTCTCCCTGATCCCGCCCGCCGGTACCCTGCGCGGCATGTCCGATTCGGCCGTCGAGACCGTGGTGGCTCGCCTCTCCCCCGACGCGAGACGCTTGCTCTGGATCCTCACGCGCGCGGAGCCGCCCGTGCCCGAGACGCTCGTCGAGAAGGTGTTCGCGCGCGAGTCGGTGGAGGACGAGAGGTTCCGGCAGATCGGCCGCATGCTGGACGCGTTCGAGCGGATGCCGCCCGCGTCGCGGCCCGAGATGCCCGCGATGCCCGACGAGGTGAAGCGGCGCATCGCGGCTCTCCGGGACGCAGGGGAGCCCGAGCGTCCGGACCTTTTGCCGCTCGTCGGCGAGCTCGTGGAGGCGCGGCTCGTGACGCGCGCGCCGCTGCTCGAAGGCGGCGCAGCGATGGGCTTCACGGCGACGGAGGCGGCAGCGAGCGCGGTGGCGGCGTGGATGGAGGCGCGGCCCGAAGAGCGCGCGGGGCAGGACGAGGCCCAGGTGTGGGTCGCGTTCGGCGAGCGGTACGGGGCGGCGTTCGTCGCGGCCGTCGAGGGCAAGGTCCCCGGCGGGACGAAGGAAGCGGGCGTGGAGGCCGGGATCACGGCGACGTCGTATTTCCTCGGCGCAGGCGCGCTGTCTGCGCTCGCCACGATGTTCGGCGAGGCTGTGCGCGCAGCGAACGACGCATCCATCGTCGGGCCGGTCGCGGGGGCCGTGGAGGAGAAGGGCGGGCTCGACGCGCTGCTCGGCGCGTTCGACGCGCAGAACGACGCCCTCGGTCACGCAGGGACGCTGGCTGCGCTCGCGGGGTACCACAAGGACGCAGGGGATCTCGGGAAGGCGGTTGCGTTGGAGATGCGCGCCCTCGCGCCGCTCGCCCGGCTCGACAACGTGGTGCCGCGGGCGATCGTGCACCTGCGGGTGTCGGAGCTTTTGGAGGTCGCCGCGCGCAGGGAAGAGAGCGCCGCGCACCTCGCGGCCGCGATCCTGTACAGGGCGCTCTCGGGCGTGGATTTCCGCGCGGAGATCCGCGCGTTCATGGTGCGGCTCGGTCGGGAGCGGGGGTACACGTTGCCCGCGGTCGCGTCGTTGCTCGACGATCCGTCGTTCGTGGATCTCGCGCGGTTCGTGCGGACGAACGGCGTGCCCGCCGCGGACGTGCAGGCCGATCTCGATGCGCTCACGGCGCAATTGAAGCAGCACCTCGGCGCGTGAACGGGCGCGCGCACACGGGGCTTTGCCCCGCGCCCCAGAAGGGGGCTGTCCGCCCCCTTCACCCCGGACCAGGCACGGCCTGGACCGAGGTTGGAAGAACTGCGCGATGCGCAGTTCTTCCAGCGGGCCCATGGCAAGACCACGGAGGTACGTGTCTCGCTGGCGACGGGGCGTTGCCCGTCGAGCCGTCAGGATCGTCGCCGGTCTTGACCTGGCTGTTCGATGAACTGCGCACCGCGCAGTTCATCGACCCCGCGTCCAGCGCTTGCGCTGGTCCGGGTCCAGGGGCGGACAGCCCCTGGTCGGGTCCGGGGTGAAGCCCCGGCGCGACGTCGCCCCTCAGCGCAGCCCGGCCCGCGCGACCATCGCGGCGAGCAGCGGGCCCGGGTCGTCCTGCCGCATGAGCGCCTCGCCCACGAGCGCTGCGTCGGCCGGGCCCTGCGCGATGCGCGCGACGTCGGACGGCGAGGCGAGCCCGGAGAGGTGGACCCGCGCAGCGGTGGGATCGACGCGGCCGAGCACGCGCTCGGCGCGCGCGGGATCCATGACGAGCGTGTCGAGATCACGCGCGTTGACGCCGAGGACACGTGCGCGGGCGCGCTCGGCCGAGGCGAGCTCCTCCTCGGTCGCGACCTCGACGAACGGCTCGAGCCCGAGACTGCGCGCCGCATCTGCGAGCCGCGCGAGATCCTCCGCCGAGGTGATGCGCGCGATGAGCAGCGCCGCATCCGCGCCGTGCGCCGCGGCCATGGCGAGCTGGATCGGGTTCAGGATGAACTCCTTGCAGAGGAGCTTCGGCCGCGCCGCGCCGAAGGCCACGTCGAGCGCGTCGCGGCACGCCGCGAGATCGTCGTACGAGCCGCCGAAAAAGGGCCCGTCGACGAGCACGCTGATCATCGTCGCGCCCGCCTCCGCATAACGACGCGCTCGTTCGGCCGGCCGCAACACCGACGAAAGCGCGCCTGCCGACGGCGAACGTAGCTTCACCTCGGCGAGGAGCCGTAGCGCCCCGCCCTCGGGCCGGCGGAGCGCCTCGAAGACGCCCCCTGCCGGCGCGCGGGTCACGCGTGGCGGCGGCGCCGCGAGCAGCGCCACGATCTCGGCCCGCTTCGACGCGAGGATCGTGTCGAGGACGCGCCTTCCCCCCTGTTCGTCCCTCACGACGCTCCCGTCTCCCGCGCATGAAGCGCGGCGTCGCGGAGGGCGTCGAGCGTGCCCATCGCTGCGCCGCTGTCGATCGCCGCGGCCGCTTCTGCCGCGAGATCCGGCCAGTCGCGCGGGTCGTCCGTCTCGCGGAAGATCACGAGCGCCGCAGCCGCGTTCAGGAGGATCGCGCACCGCGCCGGGTGCGGCTCGCCGCGCAGCACGGTGAGGATCGCCTCCGCGTTTTCGGCGGCCGATCCGCCCTGGATCGCGCCTGGCGGCGAGACCGGCAGGCCGAAGCTCTCGGGCCGCACGACCCTCTCGCGCAGCGATCCACGCGCGAGCTCCGTGACGCGCGTCGGACCGAACGGGCTCACCTCGTCGAGCCCGTCTTCGCCGCGCACGACCCACGCGCGCCTGAGCCCAAGCTCCGCCAGCGTCGCGGCGAAGACCGGTCGGAGCGCGTGATCGTACGTGCCGAGGAGCTGATGCGTCGTGCTCGCCGGGTTCGACAGAGGGCCGAGCGCGTTGAAGATCGTGCGGATCGCGAGCTCGCGACGCACCGGCGCTCCGTACCGCATCGCCGGGTGGTGCGCAGGCGCGAACAGGAACGCGATCTGCGCCTCGCGCAGCACCTCGGCCTGACGCTCGGGCGGTACGTCGATCGGCACTCCGAGCGCTTCGAGCACGTCGGCGCTGCCCGATCGGCTCGAAACGCTGCGGTTTCCGTGCTTGGCGACGGGCGCGCCGGCCGCAGCGACCACGATCGCGGCCGCCGTCGACACGTTCAACGTGCCGAGCCCGTCGCCTCCGGTTCCGCACGTGTCGAGGACCGCGGGGAGCCCGTGATCGACGCGCACCATCACCGCGCGCATGGCCTCGACGGCCGCCGCGATCGTGGAGGCGTCCTCGCCGCGCAGGCGCAGCGCGACCACGAAGCCGGCCACTTGCACGGGTGTCCACGCGCCCGCGAGGATCGCGTCGAACGCCCCGCGCACGAGCGCGCGCGGCAGGGATCGTTCTTCCTGCGCGAGCTGCTCGAAGACGTGAGCGAAGCAGGCGACCGCGGCGCTCACAGGTGCGCTCCTGCCAGCGCACCTCCCGTCCGAGCGCGGGCGTGCTCCTTCACGAGATCGAGCCAGTTGCGCAGGAGATCCATCCCGCGCGTCGTCAGGATCGACTCGGGGTGGAACTGCACGCCTTCGATCGGGAGCCGCGCGTGGCGCAGGCCCATGATCTCGCCTTCGTTCGTCCAGGCCGAGACCGCGAGCTCGTTCGGAAGCGAGCTCGGCTCCACGATGAGCGAGTGGTACCGCGTGGCCACGAAGGGCCGCGGCAGGCCCGCGAAGATCGTGCGCTCGTCGTGCTCGATCGGCGACGTCTTGCCGTGCATCACGCGCCCCGCGCGCACCACGTGTCCGCCGAAGACCTGCGCGATGGCCTGATGACCGAGGCAAACCCCGAGCAGCGGGCGTTCGCCGCCGAGGGCCTCGATGATCTTCAGGCTCACGCCTGCTTCGTTCGGCGAGCAGGGCCCGGGCGAGATCAGGATGCCGTCCGGGTCGAGGGCGCGCGCGCCGTCCACGTCGATCGCGTCGTTCAGCCGCACGACGCACTTCGCGCCCAGCATCTCCAGGTATTGAACGAGGTTGTAAGTGAACGAGTCGTAGTTGTCGACGACGAGCAGCCGCATCGATCCCACCTTGCTAGCGATGGACGGAAGCGGTCGCGTCGAGGCGCGGCGCGCGGCCCTCCATCCCCCCGAGCACAAAGTAGCACCCGCACCACGGCGCGGCTGGCCGCTCGATGCGTCTTTTTCGCGGGAAAATCCGGCAAATCGTGCCCTACGCGTTCGCCGTTCCGCCCGTGCCCGGCGCGGCCTTCGCGAGGAACTTTTCGAGGCGCAGGCTCACGAGCTCGGGGAACTCGACCGCGGTGTAGTGCGTGCCTCCGCGCACGACGTAGAGCTCCGCCCCGGGGATCTGCTTCGCCATCTCCTTCGCGAGCGCAGCCGGCGTCATCGCGTCGCGATCCCCCGACACGATCAGCGTGGGCACGTCGATCGTGCCGAGCACGTCCGAAGCGTCGTGATCGCCGAGCGCGCGGAGGTTGTGGAAATACGCCTCCATGTCGAGCGCGCTGAAGCCCTGGACGAGCTCGTTGAACACCGCGTCGTCGAGCGACTCGTTCATGACGCCCATGGCCTTCAGCCACGTGAGCGCCTCGGGGACGTCCGCGGCCCTGCGCGTGACCTGCGACGCGAGCGCGTGCACGCGGCTCCCGAGCTCCACGAGCGAAGGGAGCACGGTTTTCATGCCGGGCAAGGGGCTCACCGTGTCGAGCGGACGTCCGCTCGTGCCGTTCAAGAGCACGATGCAACGCGCCCGATGCCGCGCCTTTCGATACGCTTCGAGCACGACCTGGACGCCCATGCTCCAGCCCACGAGCGCCGCGCGTGGTTCGCCTTCGGCGTCGAGGATCGCCAGGAGATCCTCGGCGTGGCGCACGATCGCATACGACGCCGGCGTGCCCTCCGGCGGCCGCGCGGAGGCGAAGAGGCCGCGGTAGTCCCACGTGAGGAAGCGGTAGCGCCCGCGCAGGTGCTCGATTTGCGCGCTCCACGTGATGTGCTGGCCCCCGAGCCCGTTCGCGAGCATGACGACGGGCGCGCCCGGATAGGGCGATCGGGTGGCGTAATACGTGATCCGCGTACCGTCCGGCGCCGTGACGGCGCGGGTCTCGACGGCGAGGGGCAGACGCGGAGGAAGCATTCGTTCCGGTAGGTACCACCCCGTGCGCATGCCGTCGTCGAGAAACCAAGGAAACGCGAGCCCCGCGCTTCCAAGCCCAGGGGACAATTTCAGCGGGCGCGCCGTTGACACGACGTACGTCGCGCCGGTAACTTGCCCGCTGGTCGCTACGAGGAGCCGATGGCTGCTGAAGACAAGAGCAAGAAACCCAAGATCGATCTGAAGGCGCGGCTCGGCAAGACGAACATCGGAACGCAGGCCGTTCCGCTGCCCGTTCCTGGCCAGTCTCAGCCGCCGCCCTCTGGTTCCGGTGGGAAATCACCGAACATCGCTCCGCCGCCTGGGATCTCCCCCGGCATCCCGGTTCCTCCGTTCGCCCAGGCCGCGAAGCCTGCCGCCGCCGAGGCGCCGCCGCCGAAGCCCACCGCCGTCCAGCAGACCATCAAGGTCGAGGTCGGCGAGGAGATCATCAAGGAGCGCGAGAAGGCGAAGAAGCGCGTCATCATGGCCGCGGTCGGCACGGCGATCCTCGGCATCGCCATCGGCTACCCGGTCGGCGGCGCTGCTGCGCGCAACGAGCGCGGCAAGCAGATCGTGGCGAACGCCAAGGCCCTCATGACGGACGTGAAGGCCGCCAACGAGAAGATGAAGGAGCTCGAGACGCTCCTCGGCGAAGCGGCGGAGAAGCTCGGCAAGAAAGAGTATCCCGCGGAGCTCGCCGGTCAGCTCGGCGGCATCAACATCCCGTTCGACGCCACGAAGGTCGACGGCCCGAGTATCTCCGGCCTCAATCCGGGCGCGCTGCGGCAGCTCCTCAACTTCACGAAGGGCTGCGAGGAGCTGAACAAGAAAAAGGACAGCTTCAAGAACCTGCTCGAGTTTGCGAAGGCGCCTGTCGAGAAGGCCTGGAAGGAAGAGAAGGAGCCGGTGATGAACTTCTCCGTCCTCTTCCGGTCCGACCAGAAGGGCGTGATCGCGGAGCTCGTGCCGGTCAAGGAGCCCTACGACTTCGGCAAGGACTGGCCTGCGAACTACGCCATCCTCAAGCCGGAGCGGACGCAGCAGGGCATGAAGTCCGTCGAGAAGAAGCTGAACCGCTACACGAAGGGCGATCTGCCCGGCAGCGGGGATCCCGTGCTCGTCCCCGTCGATCCCATGACGACGTCCGTGTTCACGAGCCAGGAGGTCGTCCGCAACCTGCGCAAGGCGTTCGTCGACCTGCGCATGGAGCTCAAGGGCGACGACAGCAACCCCGCGGCCCCCGTCACCGGCCTCATCGAGGTCGGCGACAACCTGATGACCTCGATCCAGAAGGTCACGCAGGGCGGCTGAACACCTCTCACCCTCGGGTGACGAAAAAGAAAACGGGGCTCGCGGAAGCGGGCCCCGTTTCGTTTTGTCGCACGACGAAGACGAGAAGGACGCTCAGACCTCGACGCTGCGAGGCCTGACGATCTCGACCTTGCCGATGTGCTGTTCGTCGCAGTCGCGCACGATGAAGCGCAGGCCGTACTTGCTCACGCTCGCGCCGTTCTCGGGCGTCTTGCCGAGGTGCTCCGTGAGCAAACCTTCGAGCGTGTGCTCCTGCTCCACCGCGGCCTCGCCGTCCGGCAAGAGATCTGAGCCGAGGAACGCCGAGAGATCACGGATCGACACCGCCGCGTCCGCCATCAGCCGGCCGTCGCCGAGATCCTGGATCGGCGGCGCTTCCTCCGCGTCGTGCTCGTCGCGGATGTCACCGACGATCTCTTCGAGCACGTCCTCCAGCGTCACGATGCCGCTCAGGCCACCGAACTCGTCCATCACGATCGCGAGGTGCTGCCTGCGGCCGCGCATCTCCTTCAGCAGCGTCGAGAGCGGCTGCGACTCGGCCACGAAGTTCGCCGGGCTGCGCACGATCTCCTGCAGCGACTTGTTCTTCAGCCGGTCTTCCTCGAACGCCTTGAACAGGTCCTTCGCGTAGAGGAGACCCACCACGTTGTCGAGCTGCTCGCGATAGACCGGGTAACGCGAGTGACCACTCCCCGTGACGATCGCGAGCGTCTTGTCGAGCGGGGTGCTCACCTCGATGGCCTCCACGCGCGAGCGCGGGATCATCACGTCCTTCGCCGTGCGATCCTGGAACTCGAGCACGTTGCGGATCATCTCCGCGGGCTCGCGACCGAAGAGACCGCTGCGCGCGCCCTCCTCGACGAGCATCTCCACCTCCGCCTCCGTGATGTGCGGATCCGGCGGCTCGCTGATCTCCTTCGCTGCGATCGACGTGCCGAGCCAGCCGAGCGGGACCGCGAGCGGGAGCATCGCGATCTCCAGCGGCCTGAGCCAGCGCGCGGCCATCGGCGCCACGTGATCGGCGTGCTTGCGCCCGAGCGTGGTGCTCACCTCGAAGAGCGTGCTCGTGAGGACCACGGTCACGGCGAAGGTGAGCAGCGGCGCCGCTTGCGGATACAGCGGCTGGAAGAACAGCATCGTGAAGACAGCCGACAGGGTCGTGCTGAGGACCCTGCCGAGCAGGTAACGCGACCGGAGCTTGGCGTCGGCGCTGCGGATGCGCTCGAGCGCCGCTTTTTCCGGTCCTTCCGCCTGCTCGATGAGCGCCGCCAGGCGGGTGGGGGTGAGGCTCGTCAAGGCTGTGTCCGCGCCGGCGAACAGGGCCCCGACGAGCGCCGACGCGATGGCCCCTGCCAAAAGCGCCAGTGGTACGTCGTTTGGACTCAAAACCGAACTCCCTACGCGTCGAATCGTAGCGGACCTAGCTTTCACGGCGCAACCCGCCGCGGTCGCTCGGCCGCTACGGATGGTCAGGGCGGAAAGCGACGACCAGACGCGACGTGCTCTTCCGTCTCGACCCCGCGGCCCGCGGGAACATCCGTGAAGCCGCGTTGAACCACATACCCATCATGATCCCATTTCCCCACGGCGACCAGACGGCCCTCCGGGGAAAGCCAGGCGCTCGCTTCCGATTCTTCGGGCTCGGAAGGTTCGTCCGGGCGAGGAGGGGTGCTCTCCAGGGTCTCCGTCTCGCGTGGGGGCGGCGCTGAAAAGTCCGCGGCGCCGAGGCGTTTGCCTTGGGATGCACGCACCGCGCCCTCGGCCGTGAGCACGGCCGTGGGCAGGCCCAGACGAACGGCCGCGGCGAGGGGCACGACGGCCGCGCGCAGGGCGTCGGGGGGCGCGTCGAGCACGTTCGCGACGTCGAGCCCGAACGGCCCGCTCCGCGTGCGACGGAGCGCGCCGAGGTGTGCGGGCACCACGAGGGCCACGCCGAGATCACGCGCCAGGGAGCGCACGTAGTAACCCTTGCTCACGTCGAGCGAGACGTCGAGGAACGCGAGCTTCCCCGGTTCGAGGATCCCCGCGCCGCGGAGCTCGATCGCGCGCGCCGCGACCGGACGCGCAGGCAGCTCCACCACCTCGCCCCGCCGCGCCCGGTCGTAGCTCTTCGCCCCGTCGACCTTGATGGCCGAGTACGCAGGCGGCGCTTGCTCGGTCCGCGCGCGCTCCCGATCGAGCGCGGCCGTGATCCCCTGCAGAACGGCGCTCGCGCCTTCCTGCGTGAACCGCGTGATCTCGTCTTCGAGCCACGCCGGCAGCGGCGCCTCGACCGTGACCGTGCCTTCAGCGTCGAGCGTGTCCGTGCCACGACCGAGGACCACACGCGCCTCGTAGGCCTTGTCGTGCGCGGTCAGGTAGGGCCCGAGCTTCGTGGCCTCGCCGAGCAGCATCACGAGCACGCCCGACGCCATCGGATCGAGCGTGCCGGCGTGGCCGATGCGGCGCATGCCGAGGGCGCGGCGCAGCTTGCCGACGACGTCGTGGCTCGTGGGACCTTTGGGTTTGTCGAGGACGAGGACACCGGTCGTGTCCCCGCGTTCCTTTGGGCTCATCCTACCCCAGCCAGACCGAGCGCCGCTCGGACAACATCCGGTCGAGCATGCTCTGGATCGACGCGCGCACGCGCTCGGAGAGGCGACCCACGAGGATCTCGTCGTCGGCCGCCTCGGGGCCGTAGTTGCTCCACGTGAGCGGCTCGCCGAAGCGGATGCGCCACTTCGTCGGCGCGGGCATGAGGCCGAGCGGCCCGAGCGCCGGGAAGGTCGGCGTGATCGGGAAGTACGGGATGCCCAGGGTCTTCGTCATGTACTCGAAGCGGTAGAGCATCGGGTTCGCCTCTTCGGCGCCGACGATGGCACAAGGCACAAGAGGCGTGCGCGTGCGCAGGCAGAGGCGGATGAAGCCGCCGCGGCCGAAGCGCTGCAGCTTGTAGCGGTCGCGGTAGAGCTTGCCGATGCCCTTCGCGCCTTCGGGGAAGACCGCGACGAGCGCGCCCTTGTTGAGCAGGCGCTCCGCGTTCTCCTGGCACGCGCGCACCGCGCCGAGGCGGTTCATGAACGTGCCGACGAAGGGCAGGTAATAGACGAAATCCTCGGCGAGCCAGCGCAGCTCGCGGTGCGCCGGGTGATCACGCCGGACAGCGGCGCGCAGCATCGCGCCGTCGTAGGGCAGGGGGCCGCCCGCGTGGTTCGCCACGACGAGGCAACGGCCCTCGGTGGGGATGTGATCGGCGCCCTCGACCTCGACGCGGAAATACCGCTTCGTCATGAAGTCGAGCACGGGCAGGAGCTTCGCCTCGAAGGCCGGATCGAGGCCGAACTCGTCGACCTCCTCGGAGCGGCTCCGCAGGCCCGCGCGTCCCCACTGCTTCGCGTAAAACTCGGGCGAGAGGACCTCGCTCGCGGTCGCCGACTCGGGCACCGAGGCCCGCGGCGCCGGCACGTCGCTGCGCGGCTTGGCCTTGGGCACGTCGCTCTTGCGCGCGGCAGGAACCGGCGGCGGCTTGGGCACGTAGGCCGGCTCGTCCGCGCGCTCGCGGCCGCGCCCGATCATCAGGTCGAGCCGGGCTTCGAGGTCGCGGATCTGCTGCTCGATCTCGGCGGGGTTCGTCGCGCCCGCGCCCGCTGCATCGGCCTCGTCGCGCACGGACGCGGGGGGCATGCTCGGGCGGATGACGGCCTCGGTGGGGCCGATCGGCGCGACGTCGTGCGCCTCGTCGGCGTCGAGGTCGTAGCCGGGCACGAGGCGCGGCCAGGGCGGCGCGTCCCCGTCGAGGGCGGTGCCGTAAGGCAGGGCGGGCGCGATCTCGGCCGCGGACCAATCGTCCTCGTCGTCCTCGCCGTCGTCCTCGTCGTCGTCCTCCGAGGAGGCGGGGGGCGGCTCCGCGAAGAGCCGCGGCGCCGCGATCTCGCCTTCTGCAGGAGAGATCTCCTCCTCGGGCGCGGCGATGCCGGCGTCGGCGGCGACGAACGCCGCGGTCGCCAGGGGCTCCTTCGACGCCACGTCCGCGCGTGTCTCCTTCGTCTCCTTGTGCTTGCGCTTCTGCTTCTTCCCCATGGAAACCGCCCGCCTAGGCAGGGCTCTCCTGCAGCAGGTTCGCGTCGCGCAGGCTCTGCGCGGCGAGGTAGTCGAGCAGCGCCTCGCGGGTCGTGTAGGCCGGCCGGAAGCCCATCACGCGCGCTGCCTTGTCGCCGTCGGCGACGCAGACGTACCGCAGGTACCGCAAAAAGCTCGGCGGCACGGCCGAAGCCTGCGTGATCCAGGCCGCGCCGACGAGCGAGCTCGCGACCGTGTGCGGCAGCGGCATCGACGAGCGGCCGGCCAAGCGCAGCACCATGGAGAGCGGCAAGACGCCGTCGGACGTGATGTTGAACGTGCCCGGATGATCCCGATCGAGCGCGAGCTTGAAGGCCGCGAGCGCGTCGACCTCGTGCACGAACTGCAAGAGCGGATCGAAGCCGAGCAGCGTGGGCACGACGCGCATGCCGAGATACCGCGTGACCCAGTTCTGCACCGTCGGCCCGACGATCGGCGCCGTGCGCAGGACCGTGACCACGGTGCCCTTCGACTTCGCGGCGAAGGCGTTGAGCTCACGCTCGGCGGCGATCTTGTCCGCGAAGAACGGCTCGTCCATGTCGGCGCGCAAAGCGTGCCGCTCCGTGAGGAAGTTCGGGTTCGTGGGGTGCGCGCCGTAGAGCATCGTCTGGCTCCACTGCACGAGCTTGCGCAGCCGCACCTGCCGCACGGCGTTGAGGAGGTGCATCGTGCCGACCGACTCGAGCTCGTGCGCCCAGCCCGTCGCGTGCGTCGGCGACGAGAGGAAGCAGAGGTGCACGAGCGTGTCGACCTCCTCGGAGGCCAGGATCTCGGCGACGCGATCCTCCGAGGCCGGGTTCGTCAGATCGACCTCGAAATGTTTCGCTTTCGGGCCAGCCGTGTCGGGCGACTTCACGTCGATCGTCACGATGCGCGCTGTCGCCGGATCTTCTTCGAGGAGGCCGACGAGGTTCCGGCCGAGGAAACACGCTGCGCCCGTGAGCGCGACGACGCGTCCGCCCGAGCGGCTCCGCGAGCCCCTCGCAGGCGGGATCGCCGTATCACGAGGCTCGCTGTTCGAGTTGTCGATCGGATCTGCCATGCGGAGCGGCCTCGACACTACCCGCTCGCGCGGCGAGCGCAACATCTCGGTGGATGCTCGTGGACGACGCTCGGACAAGCCGAGCTACGCTCCCGAACCCCGTTTGCCCAGCGCGGATCGGGTTCGCCCCGAGGTCACGACCTGGTCACGGCGCCGCGCACGTGGCGCGCACCCACGAAACCTCGTCCCCCATCTGGATCCACATGTCCACGTCGGCGCCGCGCGCCGCGACGGCAAAACTCGTCGCGTCGGCCACGGGCATCGGCGCCGAGACCGGCGTGCCCTCGGCGTCGAGCACGACCGCGTACGCCACCTTGCGCGCCACGCCGCAGCCGAGCGGGGCGAGGTAGGCCGCGAGCACGCCGCGCTCGAGTGGCCGGAGCGCGCCCGAGACGGGCGGCGCGTGTGCGCGCACCTCGGCGGCTTCCTTGCCGACCCGCTCGAAGCGCAGCTTCCCGCCCTCCTTCGCGCAGCCCTCCTCGTCGATGGTGGCCCCGTACACGAGCGCGATCGGACGCGCCGCCACGGTCGCGTCCACGATGCCGAACGGCGCCGGCACGCGCCCGAGCGAGCGCGCCGCGCCGTCGGTTGCTTCCCAAAAGACCAGCTCTTGCCCTTCGAGCAACGCCGCGACCACGCCGCCGCCCGCGCCTGCGTCGCTCCCGGGCGGCGGCACTTCGAGCCGCGCGATGCACGAGGGGCGCGCGTCGCTCTCGGGGGTGTCCGGGACGATCTCGGTCCGCTTCCACGACGAGGCCGGCTCGTTCGGGAGGCCGACCCAAAGCGCGGCGCCCGCGACCGCCACGTTGCCGAGGCGCGTCGTGAGCAGCGCGCATCGCGACGAACCACACGCGAGATCGAGCACGTCGAACCGATCGCCCTCGCCGATCGGCGTCGCGTGGTCGCCCTGGTGCACGAACCCACGGGAGAGCTTGTCCTCGCCTTGCTCGCTGTACGCCGCGAGCCACACGCCTGCGTCGGTGCGCGCGAGGCGCGGCATGGCGTCGGCGTCGAGCCAGGGCAGCGGCGTCGCCCCCTTGCTTTCGCCCTCCGCGTCGAGCACGAGCCCGGCGACGCCGAGGAGCCGCGGCGGCGTCTCTTGTTCGTCCGCGTCAGCCACGACGAGCGCCCCCATCCCCCGCGGGGCGGCGACGAACCGCGTCGAGGGGGCGACCTTCGCGCGGACGAGCGGCGCGCGCATCTCGCAGCCCGTGGGGAGCGCGATCCCCGGGATTCCCGGTCCGATCCGCGCGGGCTTGAAGACCCACGGCGCGGGCGGCGGCAAGAGCTCGTCCTTGGGGATCGGGATCGGCGCGGGCGGGCCCGCGTCGGCCTTCGTGTCCTTGTCCTTGGGCGTGCAACGATCGCAGCCGGTGGCGAGAAAGAGCAGCGCCGCTGCCGTGAGGAGGGGGAGGGCGTCGTTTCGCGACACTAGAGCACCCGACGCAGCACCGGATACGGCTCGAGTCCGCCCACTTCCTCGAACCCGTTTGGCTCGTACGCGCCCATCGGACCGGTCCAGAGCTCCTCGTCGCTCACCGGCTCCTTCGGCCGGCGCGGCAAGGCTTCGAGCACGCGCGCGCCGAACGTGTCCTTTGCGTACGCAACGGCGCCCGCGACGAGCGCCTTCGCCACGCCCTGCTTGCGGAAGCTCGGATGCACGAGCGTGCAGCCGAGGAGGAACACGCCTTGCCGATCCCCCTGAAACGCCGGGAGTTGCTTGTAGAAGCGGCGCTCGTAGGCCTTGCGCATCCCGGCCGCGGGCGTGACCTTGAGCCAGCCGACGAGCGTCGGCTTCCCCGCGTCGTCCTCGTGGATCGCCACGATCCCCTTTGCTTCGTCGCCGCCCGCCGCGAGCGCGCCGAAAAACGCCGAGGCGTTCTCCTCGGGCGCGTTCGCGCAGCGGTCGAGCCAGTCGTTGTTCGTCCCGTCGAAATGCCAGAACCGGCAAAAACACGGCGACGAGGCCGCCGCGAAGAGTTCCCGCAAACCGGACGCGTGCTCGGGGCCCGCGGGGGCCGTGACGAGGCGAGAATCGCTCATGCTTCGGACACCGGGGGTTTGGGGGCGTAGCTCGGCTCGTCCGAGCGTAGCCCCCATGGTTGACTGGGACGAAGCCCACGCGCCGGCGAGATGCCCTCCCACGCGGCGGCGAGCGCGCAGAGCCGCGCCTCTTCGAGCGGCGGGCCCACGAGCTGCAGGCCCACGGGCAGCGATGGCACGCCGTTCGCCGCGGGCGTGGGCGCGCACGGGACGCTCAACGCGGGCACACCCGCGAGGCTCGCGGGCAGCGTGTAGATGTCGGCGAGGTACATCGCGAGCGGGTCGTCGATGCGCTCGCCGAGCGGGAACGCGACCGTCGGCGAGACCGGCGCCGCGATGACGTCGACCTCGCGGAACGCCTCCTCGAAATCGCGCCGGATCAACGTCCGGACGCGCTGGGCCCGCAGGTAATACGCGTCGTAGTAGCCCGACGAGAGCACGTAGGTCCCGAGCACGATGCGCCGCGCGACTTCGCGGCCGAAGCCCTCGCCGCGCGTCTTCGCATACAGGGCGCCCAGGCTCTCCGCGCCCTCCGCCCGCGCGCCGAACCGCACGCCGTCGTACCGCGAGAGGTTCGACGAAGCCTCCGCCGTCGCGAGCACGTAATACGTGGCCACCGCATACCGCGTATGCGGCAAGTGCACCGGCCGAAGCTCGCAGCCGAGCGACGCGAGCCCGGCGAGCGCCTCGCGCACGCTCTTTTCCACGGATGGCTCGAGCCCCTTCGCAAAATACTCCTCGGGCACGCCGATCCGCATCCCCCGCACGTCGCGCCCGCACGCCTCCTCGTACGCCGCCACGGGCGCCCCGAGGCTCGTCGCGTCGTGCGGATCCCGCCCCGCGATCACGCCGAGCAGCCGCGCCGCCGAGCGCACGTCGGCCGCAAAGGGCCCGACCTGGTCCAGGCTCGACGCGAACGCGATGAGCCCATACCGCGAGACACGCCCGTACGTCGGCTTGATCCCGACCGTCCCCGTGAGCGCCGCGGGCTGGCGGATGCTGCCGCCCGTATCCGACCCGAGCGCGCCGAGCGCGAGCCCGGCCGCGACACAGACCGCGCTCCCGCCCGACGAGCCGCCCGGGATGCGCGACGGATCCCAGGGGTTTCTCGCCGGGAAAAACGCGCTGTTTTCGTTCGACGAGCCCATCGCGAACTCGTCCAGGTTCGTCTTGCCGACGAGCACCGCGTCCGCCGCCCGCAGGCGCGCGACCACGGTGGCGTCGTAGGGCGGCCGGAAGCCGCGCCGCGGATCGAGCGTCGCCTCGCCCTTCGCGGCCGGCCGGAGGAGGATCCGCGATCCGGCCGTGGTCGGCGCGTCGCGCGTGCAGAGCGCGTCCTTGACGCCGATGGGCACGCCGGCGAGCGGCCCCAGCGCCTCGCCGCGCGCGCGCTTCTGATCGACGGCCCGCGCGGCCGCGAGCGCCTCCTCGGCTTGCACCGTCAAGAACGCCCCGAGCGCGCCGTCGCGCCGCGTGATGCGGTCGAGGCTGGCCTGGGTGACCTCCTCGGCCGAGACCTCCCCGCGCGTCACGAGGCCGGCGAGCTCCGGGATCGAGCGATCGAGCACCGTTGCGTCCATGGTCAATCCTCTTCCACGAAGCCCGGCACCGCGAACCCGTCCATCGACGTCCGCGGCGCCTCACGGAGCGCGATCTCGTGCGGCAGGCTCTCGTGCGGCTCGTCCGCGCGGAGCTCGACTCGCGTCGGCTCGACGCTTGGGGCTCCGGGTCGCCCTGCGGCGCCCTCCGCCCCAAACCCCGGCACCACCTGCGCCGTCGGCTCGATCCCCGTCACGTCGAGCTCTTCGAGCTGCCGGACGTACGCGAGGATCCGGCCGAGATCCCCGGTCAGGCGGCGGATCTCGTCGTCCGGGAGATCGAGGTTGGCGAGGCGAGCGAGCGAGCGGACCTCGTCCTCGGCGAGGGGAGGGGGGCCTTCGGGCGCGGGGGACATCGCTGCCGGATGTAGCACGGGGGAGGGCAGGGGAGGGGGCGGGGAGGCGGAAGCGGGAGGCCGCATTCGGGATCGGAAATCGGTCCCGGGAATGCGGCCCCATTGCGAGGTTTCACGGCGCGAGCGTCGGCACGTCGTTCTCCCAGCGGACGCGGGCGAGCGCCGAGCTGAACTCGACGGCGAGCCGCGGGCTGAGCGACTCGTGCGTGAGGTGGCACGAGGACGTGTCGACGCTGATCATACGCCCCGCGCGCTCCTGCGCCGGCAGGCTCGACGTCTTCGCGCGCCACGCCTCGAATCCGGCGGGGCTCCCGCACACGAGGGCCGCTTGCTCGGCGCCGAGCACGAGACGCGCGCCGAGCTCCTCGCGGTCCTGCTCGCACGTCCCGCGCCCCAGCGCCTTCGCCACGACCCGGCACGCCTTCACCTGCGTGTTGACGACACATCCCTCGATCTCGACGTGTTTGTCGAATTTCACGAGCTTGCCCACGACATCGACGGGATCGTCGGGCTTCAGGGCGGCGATCTCGGCCGCCTCGCTTTCTCGCGCCGAACACCGGACCGACGGGGCGTCGGGTTTTGCCTCTTTGGGCATCGTCACGACGAGCTTGGCCCCATCCTTCACGACTTCGCCGAGCTTGCCCCGGACGAGCACGTGTTTGCCCTTGAATCGCTCGTCCGCGCGCGGGGCGCTCGCCTCGTAGGCGTCGAGCAGCTCGACGTGGGAGACCTCGACCTCGGGCGGATTCGCCCGCACGGAAGGAGCCGCGGGCGGCGCCGGGGCCGCGCTCGCGGAGGCTGCGGCCCCTCCTTCGCGGGAGGCATTGTCGGTGCGGGAGCAGGAGACGACCCCGAAGGCCGCGAGAACGACCCAGAACCACGAGCATCGGCGCGCCATGGCGCGACAGGCTACGTGGTCCGAGCGGAGGAGACAACCCTCGGCGCGGCGCCGGGGTTTCACCCCGGGCCCGACCAGGGGCTCTTCGCCCCTGGACCCGAACCAGGGCATGGCCCTGGACCTCAGGTGCATCGACCGCGATGCGGTCGATGCACGAGATTTGCCTACCAGCGCGCGACGTAGCTCCCGATCAGGGGGCCTCGCAGAGGATGAGGCACTGGTTCGCGGGGTCCGCGGCGCAGTTGCCGAGATCGGCGGGATCGAAACCACAGGCGCAATCGTACGTGTACGGGTCCACCTCGCAGCCGCAATCGAAGGCAAGGTCGGCATAAGCGCCCTCCGGGACATCGACGTCCGCACAGGAGAAGAACTCGAAGTCCTTGTCGACGTTCTCCGACACGCAGATGACCTGGTTCACGACATCGGCGCCGCCCGGAAGATACTCATCGGGGGTCGAGTTCGGGTACTGCTGGGCAAGGAAGTTCTCGGGGGCATAACAGGCGAAGTCATGCGCGTTGTCGACCGTCGTGATCTCCTCGCCGTAGCAATTCTCGCCGGCGATGACCGTGTAATAGAAGTCGTACGTGCCGTCTCCCGGGTAGTTGGGATCGTTCACGGCATTGCTGCCGCAGAGCTCGTTGAACTTCGCCGCGTCCTCTTCGTTGCCGGGCGCGGGGACCAAGGTCCCGTCCGCGTTGAAGTTGAAGCAAGCGGTCGCCTCGTTGAAGCAGCGGTATTTGCTATCCGTGACGCCGTCGCGCTCGGCGGCGATGAGCACGGAGTTGCCGTACCAGCTCACGCCGCTGCCGCTGAACGCCATCTTGACGCTCGCCGTCTCGCCATTCTCTCCGTCCCCGCTCCCGGGCGTCATGTCATTGCAACCGCTCACGGTAACGAGCCCGCCGAAAACCACCATGCCGCACAACGAGATAAGCTTAGTCGTGTTCATGTGTCATCTCCTCAATCGTGGTCGTACGGCGCGACGTCCTCGAACGCCGCGCGAAATCCTCATGGCCGGGCTGGCAAAGCCGCCGCGGTCGTGATGGATCGGTCTCTGTCCCCGCGGCGAAAGCCGAGCAGACGATGTGCGTGTGGAGCGTCCATGGACGCCTTCCTCGCGTTCGTCCGACCAGCAACGCCGCAGCGTGCCCCACCTCGACCCTCGGTCGGCGCGGTGTTCGCGCCCTCACCCAGCGACGAGACGACAGGAAACTAGCTTGGAATGTGGGCCCGGCAAGGAGAAAGGAAATCGGATGGGATAACAATATAGGACGTAACCCGGGTGAAAAAGGGAGTTTCCAGGCCCCATTTCCAGGGGTCCGCATTCCCCCTGCCCCCTCCCATCCATTCCCTCACCACGCGCCCCCCGCCCGTCCCGAATCCTCCCCTCCAACGTCTGCGTGTCGTTGTCCGGCGGGGCCCGAGTCCGTCGCACATCCGTCCGTGATCCTACCGCCCGGCACACCGAGGCGTCCCGCGCCGCCGTTCTTCATGAAAAATTCTACGACGGCGTAAGAACTCGGCCGTCCATCTGCGTCCTGCGGACGCGGCTTTCGTTGATACGACCGGCACATCCCTGGTAGTTTTCCGGATTGTCGCTTCCCGGAACCAGGAGAGAAATTTCATGAAACGAGTCCATCACGTGGTGGCCCTCGGGGGCCTCTTCTTCGGAGCTGCTTCGTTCGTCGGTTGCGCCGCGGAGGACGGCACGTACGACGACGTCGACGACGATCTCGTGGGCGACGAGGGCACCGTCGATCCGGCCTCCCGTCCCACGCGCGCGTGTGGCGTCATGGACCTCCCCGAGGCCGAGCTGCTGCGCGTCGAAGGCGAGTTCGAGCGCATCAAGGTGGTGCGCCCGGCAAACGCGTTCACCAGCCCGACCACGATCCCCGTGTACTTCCACGTGATCAACAAGGGCACGGGCATCGCGAACGGCGACATCCCGCAGAGCCAGATCGACGCGCAGATGACGGTGCTCAACAACGCGTACGCGGGCACCGGGTTCTCGTTCCAGTTGATCTCGGTCGATCGGACGACGAACGCGACCTGGTACACGATGGGCCACGGCTCGACGGCGGAGACGAACGCCAAGAACGCGCTCCGCAAGGGCGACAAGAACGCGCTCAACGTCTACACGGCGAACCTCGGCGGCGGCCTGCTCGGCTGGGCGACGTTCCCCTCGGACTACACCGGCGCGCCCAAGAGGGACGGCGTCGTGCTCCTGTTCTCCTCCGTGCCGGGCGGGACCGCGTCGCCCTACAACGAGGGCGATACCGGCACGCACGAGGTCGGCCACTGGCTCGGCCTCTATCACACGTTCCAGGGCGGCTGTGCGTCCCCGGGCGATTCGGTCTCGGATACGCCGCCCGAGGCCTCGGCGGCCAGCGGCTGTCCGACGGGCCGCGACACCTGCTCCGGCGGGGGCGTCGACCCGATCACCAACTTCATGGACTACACGAATGACTCCTGCATGAACACGTTCTCGGCGGGCCAGATCACCCGCATGCAGAACCAGTGGGACACGTATCGCGACACCGGGACGCCGCCGCCGCCGCCGCCTCCGCCGCCGCCTCCGCCCCCGCCGTCCGGTACGTGCGCGCACGACAAGTGCGTCACCGGCGCGGCGCTGAATGCGTCGGCGTGTGGCTCGGTCGTCGCGTCGGTTTGCGCGGCCGACAGCTATTGCTGCACCACGAGCTGGGACAGCACGTGCGTGAGCGAGGTGTTCCAATACGGCGGCAGCGTCGCGTGCGGGACCGGCTCTTGCGCGCATAGCCTGTGCACGTCCGGCACCAAGCTCACGAAGGGCTGCGACCCGAACGGCGTGGTGACGACGATCTGCAATGCGGATCCCTACTGCTGCAGCACGTCCTGGGACAGCGTCTGCGTGAACCAGGTCGGGACCGTCGCTGGCAAGACCTGCAACTGAAGCGGCCGGGGAGCGGAGGCCCGGGCGAGCCGAGCGGAGCCCTTCGAGAGGCGAAGGCCCGTTCCGGATCGCCCGTCCCTCCCTCCCGTTCCCTGCGTCCCACCGACAGCACCTCGACGAGATCGACGCGCGCATCCGAGCCATCACGGACGAGCCGATCCTCGAATGGCTCGCGTCCCCTTGAGCTCGACCGCCGGCCCGCGAGGCCGCGTCGCCGACTCACCTGGGGCGCTTGGCTGCTTCGGCGGCCACGTACGCTGCGGCCTGGTTGATCCGGCCCAGATGAAATCGCATCCCGCCCACCAGGCTCGCATTGGGCCGACCGCCTTCCACGCCGGCGCCGCCCCACGCCCATTCGACGCGTCCGCGAAGCTCGAACGTGAACACATCCCAGTATCCGCCGCCGGGGGAGCCGCCGAGCGCGCCGGTGGCGCTCACGTGGTGGAGCCGCTCGCTCAGCGGCTCTCCGAAGAACGGCGTGTACAGCAGTTCGAGGTCTGCATCGAGCCTGGGGTGCTCGGCGACGGCGCGAATGCGCATACCGGCTGCTGGCCCCACTTCGGCGTACACGGTCGAATCGAGGGCCGATTTCGACAGCCAGTGCGGTGCGACGGTCAGGCCTCCGATCCCCTCCAGGACCAGGGGGCCGCGCGCGTTGCCCACGATGGTCACGAGGGCCAGCGCGTCGAGGCGAAGCCTCATGAGCCCCGACTTGCCGAACGCGTCGAAGTGCGAGCGTCCCATGAAACCGTAGCGGGAATCCTGGCGAGGGTAGCCGCCAAAGTCGGCGCTCACGGCAAATGCAGTCGCGCGCTGTCCAGCGCCCATATTTATCGCCAGCGTCCCGTAGCCAGGATCCTTGGTGGAGAACATCGCCACGTACGGTACCGCTCCCGGAATGGCACCCAGGAACGCCAGGAAAGGTACGAAGGCTCCGTTCCAACCCTCCTCATCCGTGGCATGGGCACGGCTCGAAACGGCGACGCAGGACAGGCCCACCAGCAAGGCAGCCAGGTGGCGAACAGAGGCGGTTTGCATCCGATGTCCTGGTCTCGGGGGTGCGTATCTGACGGCGTCGTTCGGCGGCGGCGCGTCGCAGGGGGAGGGGGGCGCGTTGTGGTGTTTGCGAAAGAGGGCGTCCACGAGGGATCGAGCTTGCGCCGCAGCGCGGGTCCGTCCACTTAACAGTTTTTAAATGGATGCTCGCGACGTGGTGCAGAATGGCAGGTGGCATTGGCCGTGCCAGGTCTCCATTTTTCCACTTCATGCGACGCCCGCCGACCCATTCCCCCGCCCCCGTCCGCGCCAGCTCCCCTCGCTGAAGCTCGCCCGAAGGTGTCTCCACGCGTCGACCCCTACGGTCGACGACGACGCGCGGGTGTCGCCACGCGTCGACCCCCTCGGTCAACGATGACGTGCGGGTGTCGCCACGCGTCGACCCCCTCGGTCAACGATGACCGGCGCCTCCCGCCACGCGTCGACCCCTCCCGTCCACAACGACCCGCGCCCCTCGCCACGCGTCGACCCCTCCCGTCCACGACGACACGCGGGCCTCGCCGCGTGTCCACCGGCGCTGGAGAACGTGGACCGAGGTGGTCTCCACGTGTCGACCGCCACGCGCGACGATTTTCGGCCCCTCATCCATGCCGCGGCCCCCCGACGAAACGTTGGCCCTTCCGCCGCGCCGATGATATTGCCGCGCCGCTCCGCGTTTTCCTGGCGCTGGGCAGGCCCCACCGGCTTCGAGCGTTCTGTCGACACTTGGGGGCTCCGCCCCGAACCCCTCCGCGGCATGGCTACCTCTCGCCTCTCCACCCTCGTTCGACAAGGACGCCGCCACGTCGCGCTCACCGTGCTCGGCGCCGCTGCGCTCGCCACGCTCGTGCCTCGTGGCGTCCCGAACCTCGGCGCGAAGGACAGGTCCACCGCGCTCGCCTCGGCGCTCGCGTCGCAGGGCCTCGTGGCCGCGGCCGACGACGTCGTCTGGATCGATCCGCCGCGCGGCGTGTGGGGCGCGCTCGGCGCAAAGAGCCGCGCCGTCGTGCGCGCCGCGCCCGCGCAGGGCGAGCCGAACGATCTTTTCCTCGTGCACGCCGAGCTCTCCCCCGAAGGCGTGCTCCTCGACGTCGGCGGCGCCTTCAACCTCACCGAGACGAGCGGCGCCGACGAGTCGCGGCCCACGGTGCGTGGCGAGCGCTTGGCCTACGTGTCGAGCCCGCTCATCGCCGGCAGCCATCCCACCGTGCACGTCTTCGACCTCTCGGGGCAAGCCCTCGCGACCGAAGGCTGGACGCGCGTCGAGCGGATGCAGAACGCGCTGACGAACGCGCAGGAGACAGGGCAGCTCCGCGGCATCGGCAAGCGCACGTTCACGCTCGCCGAAGGCGAAGGCGAGGGCCAAGGCGACGCGCAAGAGGCCGACGCGAAGGAAGGCGAGGCGCCCGCGCGGGACGTGCGATGTGCGCTCGAAGAAGCGACGCTCGTCGTGCGGGATGGTGGCCGCGAGGCGCGCGTGCCGCTCGACGGACCGGCGACGCTCCCGGCTTGGCTCTCGCACGAGAGTGGAGAGATCGCGCGGCCTGGCAACGTCGTCACGTGGTCGGTCGATCGCGTGCGTGACGTGATCGGCGACGAGGCGATGCAGACGATCAAGGCCGTCGCGTTCGCGGGCCTCGAGGTCGTCATGCGGCAGAAAGAGAACATGGGCGGCGAGCAGGCCGCGGCCGAGGCGATCGCCGAGGACCTCGGACAAACCACGCTCGAGGCGCCCACGCGCACGATGCCGACCGACCCCGAGATCGGCTGGCCTCCGGCGCCGCTCGAGCCGTGGATCACGCCCGCGCTGCCCGGCGAGGGGCAGTGGAACCCGCAGGACAAGGATCCGTTCATTCGAAGGATCGAGGGCCTGCCGCCCGCGTTCGTGACGACGTACATCCGCCCCGATCGCTCGCGCAAGACGACACGCGTGTTCATCGTCGTCTGGGATCCGCGGCAGGTGGAGCTGCACATGATGGCCGGCACGGTCGAGCCGAAGGGCGCGACGGGCGAGGCCGGGCCCGGCTTCATCCCGCGGGATCCCGCGGTGCTCGAGCGCGTCGTCGCCGCCTCGAACGCAGGCTTCCAGGCGCTGCACGGCGAGTTCGGCATGATGGCCGACGGCGTCGTGTATCTGCCGCCGAAGCCTTACGGCGCGACCGTCGCCGTGTTGCGGGATGGATCGACCGCGTTCGGGAGCTGGCCCGAGGATCAGAGCATCCCGCCGAACGTGCTGTCGTACCGGCAGAACATGACGGTCATGGTGCTCGACGAGAAGTTCAACCCGTACAACCGCACGTGGTGGGGCGGGACGCCGCCGGGCTGGGCGGACAAGACGCACACCGTGCGCACGGGCATCTGTCTGACGAAGGAGAAGTTCGTCGCGTACTTCTACGGCGCGGACCTCGGGCCCGAGGGGCTCGCGCAGTCGATGATCCAGACGCGCTGCTCGTACGGCATCGCGCTCGACATGAACGCGGGGCACAGCGGGCTCGAGTTCTACAAGGTCGCGCCCGAAGGCGAGATGGATCCGCTCGGCAGGCCCTTGCAGTACGACTGGGAGTCGGAGGGCACGGTCTCCGGCATCGACGGATGGAAGTTCCGCGGCAGGCGCTTCATCCGCGGCATGGGCCTCATGAACTTCCCGCGTTACATCAAGCGCGAGGCGCGCGACTACTTCTACATGACGCTACGCCACGTGCTGCCCGGCGCAGCCCTCGCGCCCGTCGCACAGCCGCCCGTCGAGGGCGAAGGTCAGTGGCGCGTCAAGGGCTTGCCGCAGCATGGCTTCCCCTACGCGCTCGCCACGACGGAGCTGCGCTTCGACGCGGCGCGGCCCGATCGCAAGGCGCGCGTGGTGAAGATCGATCCACGCACGGTGGGGGCTGCGAAGGCATCGACGCAGAGCGCGGCGAAGACGGTGGCCATGCTCGACGCCGGGCCGGCCGACGCAGGCGCGGGCGCGGCGTCGCTCTGGGCCTCGGCCGGCGCGTTCGCGATCGACGCGGAGCCGCCCGTCGAAGGCGCGATCCGCCTCGCGACGGGATCGCCGAACGCCGCGGTCGCGGCCGCCGCCGTCGGCGTGAACGACAAGGACGGCATGTTGCTCTACGTCGAGCTGGTGACGCCTGCCGACGCTTCGGCGGCCGACGCGAAGGCGTTCGACGCGCTCCTGAAGAACGCGGGGTGCAGCACGCGGCTGCTCCTTCCGAAGCCGCTCACGTTGGCGCTCGGCGGGGACACGGATCTCACCGGCGCCGCCGTGCACCCGCCCCAGGGACCGACGGCGGTCCGCCTCACACGCGCCGACGCCCCCGGCGGCCGCCGTTTCCTGGAGGACACGCCCATCGTGCCCATGAGCACGTGGTATCCGCTGCAACAGAAGCGGATCCGCTACTTCAAGAAGCCGGCGAAGGACCCCGCCGAGGGGGCGCCGAACTGACGGATCGCGCTGTTGGTGCGCGGAAGCTCGCGAAGTGAGCTTCCCTCGAGGGGGTGAATCGTCCGGGCTTTGCCCGGAGGGGGACGCGAGGCGTCCCCCTCGGGACCCAGACGAACACCGCGGAACGACGCGAACAAACTCGCGAAGCACGCCAGGCGCGGGTAGGCTAGATAGGTCTCGGTTTTCCCGCCTGAGCGCGGTGCGGTCACGGAGCCCCATCGATCCTCTACTCGCGTGGCGCGAGATGTGCGAAAGGGGTTTCTGTCGTCCGCGGCGTAACGTCGTCGCATTTCGTCGAGGAGTGGCTGAACATGGCCGATGATAAGGGCAGCGATCTGGACGTCTTCGAGGGGCTGGCGAAGAAGGCTCCTCGCGGCACCACGCCAGGACTCATGCCGCCGCCCCCTTCGGGCGCCGCCCGCAAGAGCACGCTGCTCGGCGGGGTCGCGCCCGTTCCCCTTCCGCCCCCGCCCGGGAGCGGTGGTCCCTTGCCCCCGCCGCCGAGCGCGTTGCCCCCGCCGCCAGGGGCGCCCTCGCAGCGGATCGCGACGCCGCTGCCGCCGCCGCCCGGAGCCTCCCCGTCAGCGCTGCCGCCGCCGCCCGGAGCCTCCCCGTCAGCGCTGCCGCCGCCGCCCGGAGCCCACCACGCGTCGGCGCTGCCGCCGCCGCCGCCCCGCGCCGCCGCCCCCTCGCAGCCGCTGCCGCCGCCGCCCGGCGCCGCCGCGCCGCCGTTACCGCTTCCGCCGCCGCCCGGCGCCGCCGCCACGGCCGTGCCGCTTCCGCCGCCGCCCGGAGCT
>NZ_JARZHI010000100.1:0-30852 GCF_029946465.1 Polyangium sorediatum | reverse complement strand
TCCAGCGCGCGACCAGCCGAGCCCACTGCTTCGCCGTCCTCCGTGCCATCCGTCCTCCAGACGCGTTGAGGGCAGGGTGAACGGCTGGCGCGGGGGCTCCAAGATGTAGTTGGCCGGGCGCTTACGCATATTCTGCCGAGCGGGCCGCCTCGGATCCTCATCCCCCAGCGTCTCGAGCGCCGGCAAGCGCCCTTCCGCATACCGGACCGCCATCGTCGCCGCGTCGCTCCATTCCACTTCTATCCCCTCCGGACCGATCTTGATCCTCTCCAGCATCGCCGCGAGCGCCCCGCGCCTCGCCGGGACGCGCATGCTCGGCCATTGCGCTCCGATCGCCCGAAGCCACGCGAGCGCCCCTTCACGATTCGCGACCGTATCGGCCGAAGCTTCCGCAGACAGGGCCCGCTCCTCCGCGTCGATCGCGGCAAGCTCTCGCTCTATCCGCGCCGCTTCCGTGCGGATGACATCCATGGACCACGCGCCGGACGAAACCATGGAAACGAGATTGCTCCGCGCCGTGACGAGTTTCGCGCGCTGCACCCTGAAATTCGGCGCGTGAGGCGACGCGGGAGGCGCCTTCGATAGCTGTCTCTCCAGCGCCTTGTAATGACGCACGAGAAGCCCCTCGATCTGCGAATCGATCTCGTCCTTCCGATTCCATGGAGCATCCTGGCATCCAAAGCGCTGCGCGTTCTTCAACGTCGGCGCGATACGTTTATGGCAAACGTACCATCCTTCATGCACGTTCGTCTTCCCCGCAGGTCTGCACGAGATCGTCGATCCACAAATCGTGCATTGAGCAAGCCCGCGCATCAGCCAATTTACGGTTCTCGTATCCACGCCAGGCTTGCGTCCATAGGAGCGACGTCCAACCAAGGCATGCTGGGCCGCGTGCCACATTTGCAGGGATACGATCGGCTCGTGCGCGTCGACCCATTCCGCCGGCTTCTGCGTGAGTTGGCGCCTTTTATCCGGCCGGACGGGCGTCGTCGCAATCTGCCCGGCATACATCCGGTTTTTGAGGTTCAGCAGGATCCAGCTTGTAGCGAACGCAGCGACGCCCGGATACTTCGTTTGACAATGCCGCGAGATCTCCGGAGCGCCCTTTCCCGCAAGGCACATCTCGAACATCTCGCGAACGATCGGCCCTTTCACCGGATCGATCTCCAATCTGCGGGGCTTGTCGTGCCCATCCACGCCCTTTGCGCGCACATACCCGAACGGGGGTAGACCCTCCACGAATTTGCCCATTGCACGGAGCCGCTTCTTATTGCCCTCCGTGCGCTCGCGAATACGAGCCCTCTCCATTTGCGCGATGGAGGCCCATAACGCCATTTGCGTCTCTCCCTCGGGGGTAGAGGCGTCGAATCGCTCAGCAAGCGAGAGGAAGCGCGCCCCGCGCTTGATGATGTCCCGTACAGCCGAAATCGTGAACACGATATCGCGAGAGAACCGATCGAGCTTCGCCACCACGACGAGATCCCCCGGGCGGACCGCCTTGAGCAGGGCCGCGATCTTCTCTCGCTTCTCCTGGGACTCGACGCCTCCCGATTCCGTCTCTTCAAAGTCGATCGGCTCGGGGAGGCGCGCATACTGGCAATAACGGAGGATCTCTTCGCCCTGGGCCTCGAGCGACGTCCCGGATCGCATCTGCTCCATGGTCGAGACGCGCCGATAGGCGAGCACGCGCGACGTCCCGGCGTGGGGACCGTCGAGCGTCAGGACACGCTTGACCGTGTGAGGATCGGCGATCGTGGGCCCCGCGTTCACGGGCACCGCGTTCACGCTCGCGGGCGTATCCGGCGCTACTTCGATGATGGAGACCTCGCCCGGCGGGCTCACGTGCGCGCCCTGCTGCCCTGCCCCGCGCGCCTTGCTGCCCTTGCTGCCCTTGCCGCTCATGGCGGAAAGGATGGCCATCTTGGGATCCATGGTCCAGACCTCGCTTGACGAACTTGCTGATGCTGAACGTATGAGCAGTCAATCTGCCCGGTCGCGCGTCGCGTTCAGAATCGCGTAAGTGCTTGAAACATTTATGATTACGACCCAGGTATCACGTACCAAATAGATTGCGTGCTGGAAGCGGGAGCGGGAGCGGAGGCGGGAGCGGAGGCGCAGGCGGGGGCGGAGGCGGGGCCGGCGTTCCGCCGCCCGTCAACGGCGGCGAGGGATGCGACTGTCGGGTGACGCCGGGCGAAACGAAGCCGCTTCTGCCCTTCGGCGCCGCGGCCTCCCTCCTCCTCCTCGCGCGCCTTCGCCGCACGACGCGCCGAGCCTCCAAGTTGGTTCGGGAGTGCTCCAAAATGGAGCGCTGGGTGCTCCATTTTGGAGCGGGAAGGCCCCAAAGTGAGATCCGGGCGGCCGGGATCGGCCATGGGGAAGCCCCGAAGTGAGATCCGGACGGCCGGGATCAATCATGGGGAGGCCCCAAAACGAGGTCCGGGCGCTGGGAGTGCGTCCTGGGGAGGCCCCAAAGCCAGGTCCGGGCGATCGGGATGCGTCCTGGGGAGCCCCCAAAGCCAGGTCCCGGCGCTGGGGGTGCGTCCTGGGGAGGCCCCAAAGCCAGGACCCGGCGTTGGGCGTGCGTCCTGGGGAGGCCCCAGCGCCAGATCCCGGCGCTGGGGGTGCGTCCTGGGGAGCCCCCAGCGCCAGATCCCGGCGGTCGGGACGGTCTTTGGGGAGGCCCCAAAGCGAACCTCCCGTGTGCAACAGGAATCTTGGGTGAACCTTGGAAGCTAGGGCCGCATCGCCGTCCTCGATCACCGCTGGGATACCGATGGCCTCTGAAAACGAACGTAGTCGAAGCGACTGATGAGGTCCGGCACGCCGTCGGTGATGACGCGGTGGTGATACCTGTCGACACGGTTGAAGATCAGGTCCCACTTCAGCGAGTCGTAGTCCGTGTACGCGATGAGCCCCACCTGAAGCGTTCGCGGCAGCTCGGGACGCTCCTCCCGGCGCATGACGCGCCAATCTTCCTTCTCCGCACGACGAAGAAGCGTGATGCGCGTGCCGACGCGCGCGATGCGAAGCTCCACCCAGCCGGGGGTTCGCGGGCTGAGCTCGAGCCGACTCGAGCTGTCTTTGGTATTCTTCGTCTCGAACTGAGGGACGCCGTCACCGTCGCCGGTCCCGGCCGTGATGAAGATCCAGTTCTCCGTGCCTTCCTTCCAATTCTTGCGCCCCTCGTCGTGGGGTGCACGAGCGAGCAGACCCGCCAGCGAATACCCCCGCGCGGGTACGTCCGTGCTCGCACCCGTGACCAAGACGCGCGTCGTGACGATGAAATCACCCGTCACCTTCTTGAAGAGGAACGGCGCGTGAAAGTCGCCGAACCAGAAGCTCGCATAGGGTTCCAAGGTGAGATTTCCTGGGTTCGCCGTATTGGCGTCCAGCTTCTTGATCTCCTCCGGCCATCCCTCCACGTCGCTCAGCTTTGCCCACTGCGAAAGCGTGGAAGCGTCCTCGAACTCGTCGCTCAGCGGCGCGAGGTCATCGTTGCCTTGGGGGGAGGCGTCGACGGCGAGCGTTTTCTCGTCCGCATGAACGTCCCACTCGGGCCCCACCCGGTCCACATGGCTCACGAAGCAGCCACTGGCAAACGTCGCAGCGCCAAGCGCGAGTGTGAGGACGGCCATGTGCCTTGGGGGGCTCTCGCGCTCATGATTCCGGAGGGCATCTTCTTTTTTGAACTTGGTCAGCATGTGGATTCTCCTCGCGAGCGGCTCGAGACCGAGCGCGCTCTCCGCCGTGGCGATGTCCCGCGCCCTCCGACATGAAGAACTTTGGGCTGAACCCTCCCGATGAAGGAAGTGATATGATTTCATGGACCCCGATGCATCGCGTGCATGATCGCTTCGACACGATGGACCTTGGAGGAGGTCGCCTCGGCCTGATATTGGGAGAAGACCATGCGAGACCTTTTCGCCACCCTGATCGACCAGCTCCACCGCGTGCCCGAGGTCGTCGTGCTCGGCGCCGAGCTCGGGCCACCAGCTTCGGCCGAGACGCTCGCGCGCCTCGACGCCTGGTTCGACGGCCCCGTGCCCGGCGACGTGCGCGCGTTTTACGCCGAAGTGGGCGCCGTGCAGATCCGGTGGATGGCGGCGAAGAGCCCACGTTACGTCGGCCGCGAGGACACGTTCCTGCGCGGCGTGGTGCCCTGGGAGTACGCGCTCTTCGACACGATCGAGAATGCAAAGGAGGACGGCGTGCTCGTCCTGCCGCCCCTCGACGTGGTCCTCGATCGGTCGTGGGAGAACCTCATGGACGGCGTCGACATCTGGGTCGGCGGCGAGATCGACGAAGGACCCCAGGTCGAGGAAGGCGACTTCGACCACGAGGTGCGTATCTTCGACTTCTCGTCGTTCTACGACTGGCCGGGCTTCTTCCGCGCCACCGGCCTCGTCGGTGTCGGCACCGACCACGGCATCGACTGGTCCGGCGAGCGCGTCCGCTTTCGCGCGCACCTCGACGACGCCCTCGACGAGATGCGAGGACGCCTCTCCGCCGCGCGTCGCGGACAGACCACGTTCTGACGCCCCCGGCGCGTTCGGGTTTTTCCCGACACAAAAGCACGAAGCCTGCTGCGGGAAGGGCTGATGGCCGGCCGCCCGCTTTCGCGCTATGCACGGCCATGCACCAGCGGCTCCTGCCTTTTGCGGTGGCCTTCGTGTTCGCCGGCTGCGGAGGTCCGACCGGGGACACACCGAAAGGCCCCACGGACCTCCGGAAGGTCGCCCCCGGCGAGCTTCGCGCGCCGTCCGACTTCGCGGGCATCCAGGACACCCGCGCCCGCTCCCAGGCCCTCTTCCTCGAAGCGAGCCGCGTGCTCACGCACCCGCGCTGCGTGAACTGCCATCCGAACGGCGACATCCCCCACCAGGGCATGAACATGCAGCTCCACGACCCGCCCTCCGTGCGCGGGCCCGACAACCACGGCGTCGTCGGCATGGAATGCACGAGCTGCCACCAGGACAAAAACCAGGCGCTCACCCGCGTCCCCGGCGCGCCCCACTGGGCGCTCGCGCCGATCGAGATGGCGTGGGTCGGGAAATCGCCCCGCGAGATCTGCGAGCAGATCAAGGATCCCAAGCGGAACGGCAGCCGGTCCCTCGACGCGATCGTCGAGCACAGCGCCCACGACGCGCTCGTCGGCTGGGGCTTTCATCCGGGGGCGGATCGTGAGCCCGTCCCGGGGACGCAGGAGCAGTTCGGCGCGATCGTCGCGGCCTGGGCAGAGTCCGGGGCGGAGTGCCCCGCGGAAGGGGCGAGACCATGAGCGTGCGTATCCGCGTGAACGGCGTCGACAAGACGCTCGACGTCGACCCCGACATGCCCCTGCTCTGGGCCCTCCGCGACGTCCTCGGCTTGACCGGGACGAAGTACGGGTGCGGCGAGGCGCTCTGCGGCGCGTGCTCCGTGCACCTCGACGGGCAGGTCGTGCGCGCGTGCGTGACCCCGGTGCGCCGCGCCGACGGGCACGCCGTCACCACGATCGAAGGCCTCTCGCCGGACGGGAATCATCCGCTCCAGCGCGCGTGGGTCGAGCTCGGCGTGCCGCAATGCGGGTATTGCCAGGCCGGGCAGATCATGACCGCAGCGGCCTTGCTCAAGGCGAAGCCCAAGCCGTCCGACGACGAGATCGAGCAATCGATGGCGGGCAACCTTTGCCGGTGCGGCACGTATTCGCGGATCCGCGCGGCGATCCGCAAGGTCTCTGGGACGCCGGAGGGCGAGCGATGAGCCAGGATGCCATGCGCGTGACCCGGCGTTCGTTCCTCGTCGGGCTGAACCTCTCGTTGGCCGGCCTCGCGATTGGCCTGCCTGCCCTCGCCGACGAGCCGAGCGGCCGCGCCGGGCCGAGCCCCCGCGCCGCGGCGCCCGAGGACGGCCCGGGGCTCCATCCGAACCCGTTCATCCACGTCGCGCCGGACGGGACGGTGACGCTCGTCTGTCATCGCTCCGAAATGGGCCAGGGCGTGCGGAGCACGATTCCGGTGCTCTTCGCGGACGAGCTCGGCGCGGACATGAAGCGCGTCGTGATCCGCCAGGCCGACGGCGACAAGAAGTACGGCGACCAGAACACCGACGGATCGAGCAGCATCCGGAAGTTTTACGACGATCTCCGGTACGTCGCCGCCACCGCGCGCACGATGCTCGTCGCGGCCGCGGCGGCGAAATGGAAGGTAAAACCCGAGACGTGCGAGGCGCGGGGGAACGTGGTCGTCCACGTGCCGACGAAGCGCACGCTCGGCTTCGGCGAGCTCGCGGAGGCGGCGGGGAATTTGCCCGTGCCCAAGCGCGAGAACGTAAAACTCCGGCCGAAGAGCGAGCTCGGGTGGGCGAACAGCACGTCCTTGCCGCTGCTCGACGGGCCGGCGTACGTGACGGGTCAGGCGGTGTTCGGGGCCGACCTGAAGCTGCCGGACATGCTGATCGCGGTGATCGCGCGGCCCCCCGTGGTCGGGGGAAAGGTCGCCCGGTACGACGCGACGCGCGCCCTGAAGGTCCCGGGCGTCAAGCGGGTCGTCGAGATGCCCGCGGCGGCGCGGCCTTATGGATTCCAGCCCTGGGGCGGGATCGCCGTGCTCGCGGAGAACACGTGGGCCGCGATGCGCGGGCGCGCGGCGCTCGACATCACGTGGGATCCCGGGGACAACGCGGGCTACGACTCGGTCGCCTACCGGGACACGCTGCTCGCCTCCGTGCACGCGCCGGGGACGACGTACCGCAACCTCGGCGACGTCGACGCCGCGTTCGCCAAGGCGGCGCGGATCGTGGAGGCGGACTACGTGGTCCCGCACCTCGCGCACCTCTCGATGGAGCCGCCCGCGGCCCTCGCGCGGGTCACGGGCGGGCGCTGCGAGGTCTGGTCGCCGACGCAGCACCCGCAGGCGGCGCGGACGCAGGTGGCGAAGACGCTCGGCCTCGGCGAGGACGCCGTCACGGTGCACGTGACGCTGCTCGGCGGCGGGTTCGGGCGGAAATCGAAGGCGGATTTCTCGGCCGAAGCGGCGTTCCTCGCGCGCGAGGCGGGCGTGCCGGTGCGCGTGCAATGGACGCGCGAGGACGACATCCACCACGACTATTACAACACGGTGAACGCGCAGCAGATCCGCGCGGGCCTCGACGCGAAGGGCAAGGTGATCGCGTGGCAGCACCGGACGGCGTTCCCGCCGATCAGCTCCATCTTCAACGAAGCCGACCGGCCGGGCATCACGGACCTCCAGCAAGGCGTGCTCGATCTCGCCATCGACGTGCCGAACGTCCGCGCCGAGGCGTGCCCGGCGAAGGCGCACGTGCGGATCGGCTGGTATCGGTCGGTCTACAACATCTTCCACGCCTTCGGGATCGGCTCGCTCATCGATGAAATCGCGCACGCGCGCGGGGCGGATCCGCGGGAGGTGTGGCTCGACATCATCGGCCCGCCGCGGATCATGGGGCTCGCGGCGCTCGGCATCGAGAAGCTCGCGAATTACGGGGAGAGCCTCGAAAAACATCCGGTCGACGCGGGCCGGCTGCGGCGCGTGGTCGAGCGGGTCACGGCGTCCGCGAACTGGAGCGAGCGGAAGAAGGACGGCCGCGGGTATGGCCTCGCCGCGCACCGGAGCTTCGTCTCGTACACGGCGGTGGTGCTGGCCGTCGTGCCCGACGAGCGGAACAAGGTCCGCGTCGATGAGGCCTGGATCTGCATGGACGCGGGCCTGGTGGTCAACCAGGAGCGCGCCCATGCGCAGATGCAGGGCTCGGTGGTGATGGGGATCAGCAATGCGTTCTTCGGCGGGGTCACCATGAAGGGCGGCGCGACGCAGCAGTCGAACTTCCGGGACGCGCGGATCGCGCGGATCGGCGAGGTGCCGCGGAAGATCCACGTCGACCTCGTGCCGAGCGACGGCCCTCCGTGCGGCGTGGGCGAGCCGGGCGTGCCGCCGGTCGGCCCGGCGCTGGCGAATGCGGTGTTCGCCTTGACGGGCAAGCGCATCCGCGAGATCCCGCTCGTGCGGGGGCTTTTTGTATAAGCCGGTTACTCGATCGTGCCGAGGAGGTTTCCGGAAGGATCCACCTCGTCGAGGAGCGCTCGCAGGTCCTTCTCCGAGGGCACGATGGCGAGGGGACGCCCGCCCCCCTTCATGTTCAAGGACGCCATGCTGAAATGGGAGAGCGAGACGGTTTCCACCTTCTTGCCTCGGATGCGGGACTCGGCTTCCGCCCAGGAGATCTCCTCGAGGTCGTCTTCGTAAAGGAATTCGCGATCTTCCCGGGGAAACTCCACCATCAGCTTGGCCAGGTCGCCGCGCCTGGGCGCCGTGGTGTAGTGTTTTTCGCCGCCCCGTCGGACCACGTAGACACGGCGGGTGCGGGTCCCGAACACGCGATCGACCGCCCGGCTGCGGAGGAGCGCGACCGTGTCGAGCCAGGCAATCTCGGTGTAATTGGGCGGCAGCCATGGCGGTGGGGGGCGGAGCGGCGCCGCGGCCGCCCCGATGCCCGAGGACGCGCGTTCCGGCGGCTCTGGCCGCAGGTCTTTGCACCCGAGCACGAAGAGGAGCCCGCTCGTTGCCACGAGGAGGCGCCGACGCGAGGGCACGAGGTCCGCCAATGCCATGCCCCAGCTTGCCAGGCCTGTCGCCCCCGAGGCAAGGACCGGGATGCCGGGGGGCGCGAGGCGGGGTAGGAAATCCCCATGGCGCACGTGCTCGTGATCGATGTCGGCAGCTCGTCGGTGCGCGCCGCCATTTGTGATGGGCGCGCGCAGATCCTCGCGGAGACGGCGGAGTCCCATGCCTTCACGGTGGCCGCGGACGGCACCTCGGAGGCGGATGCGCGCGAGCTGCGCCGCCTCGTCGAAGGGTGCGTCGATCGAATCGTGGCGGACGCGCCGCCGATCGACGCGGTCGCGCTGGCGACGTTCGTGGGGAACCTGCTCGGCGTGGACGCCGCGCACGAGCCCGTGACCCCCGTGTTCACCTATGCCGACACGCGCCCGGCTGCCGACGTCGAGGCATTGCGGAGCGAGGTCGACGTCGCGTGCTTGTACCAGGCGACGGGGTGCCCGCTGCATACGGCGTATCACCCCGCGCGGCTGCGCTGGTATGCGCGAAGCGGGCGGATCACGCCTGCGATGTGGATCGATGTCGGCACGTACCTCTACCGCGCCTGGTTCGGCCGGGAGGTGCCGTGCAGCTTGTCCGTGGCGGCCTGGGGGGGCCTGCTCGACCGCGGGACCCGGCGCTGGTCGGCCGAATGGCTGCACATCCTCGGGCTCGCGCCGAAAACCCTCCCGCCGCTCGCCGGCGCGCGGCATACCGAGAGGGGCCTCGCGCTCGCCTATGCCGAGCGCTGGCCCGCGCTCCGCGACGTGCCGTTTTTCCTGGCCCTCGGGGACGGGCTGGCGGCGCACGTCGGCAGCGGGGCGATCGCGCCGCGGAGCACCTCGTTGACCGTCGGGACGACCGCGGCCCTGCGGCAGATGCGTGTCGCAGAGACCCCGCCGTGTCCCGTGCCGAGAGGGTTATGGGCCTACGCCGTCGACGAGACACGCGAGCTGCTCGGAGGCGCCACGAGCGAAGGCGGAAATGCATATGCCTGGGCGTGCGCGCATCTGAGGCTCGACGGCGAGCCCCTCGTGTTCGGGGAGCCGTTCGCGCATGGGCTCACCGTGTTGCCCATGTTCGCGGGCGAGCGCAGCCCCGGGTATCGGCCGGACGCGACGGCGACCTTGCACGGCTTGCGCCTCTCGACGACCCCGCGCGACATCGTCCAGGCCTTGTATGAATCGATTGCCTTGCGCCTCGCGCAGATCCTCGACGCGCTCGGCGGCACAGGCGCCCTTCACGCCGGCGGCGGCGCGCTCTCCGCCTCGCCCGCCTGGGCGCAGATGTTCGCGGACGCCATGCAGACGCCCGTTCACCTCATGGGCGAGGAGGCGACGGTGCGCGGCGCGGCGATGCTGGCGCTGGAGGCGCGGGGCCTCGGATCCCTCGCCGACCTCGCCCCGCCCGCTTCCCATCGCTTCGCGCCGCGGCCGGAGGTCGCCGGCGTCTATCGGGCCGCGAAGGAGCGGCAGATCGAGCTTTATCGCAGGCTTTATCCGTGATTACCAGCGGAGCTCGTCCGGGAAATACGTCGCGAGGAGGTCCTGGTAATAGGGGCGCAGCCGCGCCACGTCCGGCGGCGCGTCGGCCTTCGAGTAGAGATCGTACGGGTTGAACCGCCGCACCCACTCCATCATCCGCCGATCCTGCTCGTTCATCAGGTGCCCATAAGCCCCCTCGCGGTGCGCCGCGTAGAACGAGTGATACCGGATCATGTACTGGGCCTCCATCGGGAGGTAGTCCTTGACCACGTGGTAGAGGTATTCGTCGTGCCCCCACGACATGTGGACCTCGGCGAGCCCACAGCCCTCCTCGTACATGCCACACGGCGTCTGGGAACGCGGGTTTTGCAGATCGGGGTTGTTCGCGAAGAGCTCGGGGAAGACGATCCGATCCGAGAACGCGCAGCCGAGGGGGAACGTGTCGCCCACGACGGCCCATTGCGGCTCGCCCCACAAGCAAAGGACCTTGCCGGCGTCGTGGATGAGGGCCGTCAGGACGAACCACGGCGGCTGACCGTCGCGCCGCGCCGCCTCCGCGGACTGGAGCGCGTGCGCGATCTGCGATTGCTCCGTGTCCGGATCGCTGTCGTCGACCAGCCGATCGAGCCGTTCGAGCACCTCCCACATCCCCGCCCGCTGCCGATGCAGGCTCAGGTAGCGGCGCTCCTTCTCCAGGACGAACGAGAGCGTCTGGTTCTCGTGGTTCAGCCGGTAAAGCTCCTTGACGCTGGGCCTCGCCTCGGCGCGGTAATCGCGGAACTCCGAGGTTTCCTTTGTCCCAGCGGCGCTCGCTCGTTTGCCGTCCTCTATCGCCTGCATTGTCCCGGGCAATAGCGCGAAGGGCCGGGCAGCGCTAGGATTGTCGAAAGGTCGCGGCTACGGCTCTCCGCGAGGAAATGGGAACATGAACAGAGAGCTCTCCGTCCGCCGCTCTGCGTTGTGGAGGGTCCTCGGCTGCCTCCTTGTCCTCTTCGTCGCCGCGTGCGGCAGGGGCGAGCGCGCGAGCGCGACCACGCGTGATTCCCGCGCGCGCCCGCGCATCGCAGTCGTCACCCACGGCCAGGCCTCGGATCCATTCTGGTCCGTGGTGAAAAACGGCATCGACCAGGCGGCGAAGGACATGGACGTCACCGTCACCTACCAGGCGCCCCAGGCCTTCGACATGGTCGCGATGAGCCGCCTCATCGACGCCGAGGTCGCCCGCAAGCCGGACGGGCTCATCGTTTCCGTGCCCGATCCCGCCGCCCTCGCGCGCTCGTTCCAGGCCGCGCGAGACGCGGGCATTCCCATCCTCACCATCAACGCCGGCGGGGAGGAGGCGCGGAAGATGGGCGCGCTCCTGCACATCGGCCAGAGCGAATACGACGCCGGCAAGGCCGGCGGCGAGCGATTCGCGCGCGCCGGCGTGCGCCGCGCGATCTGCGTGAACCACGAGGTCGGCAATGTCTCCGAGGACGAGCGCTGCCGCGGCTTCCTCGACGCGCTCACGAAGGCCGGCGGCGAGGGCCGCGTGCTCTCCGTGAACGCCGCGAGCCCCACGGACATGCAGCAAAAGATCCTGGCCGCGACGACGCCCGAGGTCGACGGCGTCTTCACGCTGGGCCCGGCCGCCGCGCGCGCGGCCCTCGCGGCGCTGCAATCGGCGAACCGGCTCGGCACGACGAAGCTCGCGACGTTTGATCTCTCGCCCGAGATCCTCGCGGCAGCGCGCGACGGGCAGATCCTGTTCGCCATCGATCAGCAGCAATACCTGCAAGGGTACCTCGCCGTCGTCCTGCTCGCGCAATACGCCCAGCACGGCGTGCTCCCCGCGGCGGAGGCCATCCCCACGGGGCCCTCGTTCGTCACGCGGGAGAATGCGGCGGCCGTGATCGACGCGAGCAAGAAAGGCATTCGGTAGCCGTGTCCGCGCGAACGTGGCTCGCCCGCCCCGAGCTCGGCGTCGTGGCCGCCGTGGTGGCCGCCTGGTTGTTCTTCGCCGTCACGGCCGGTGATTCCGGGTTTTTGACGCTCTCCGGGACGGCGAGTTACCTGGCCATCGCCGCGGAGCTCGGGATCCTGGCCGCGCCCGTCGCGCTCTTGATGATCGCGGGCGAGTTCGACCTCTCCATCGGCTCGACGATGGCCGCGAGCGGGATGACCGTCGCGCTTTGCACGACCGAGCTCGGCTGGCCTTTGTGGGGCGGCATCGCGGCGGCCGCGGCGCTCGCGGCGTGTGTGGGCCTCGTCAATGGCCTGATCGTCACGCGCACGCGGTTGCCCTCGTTCATCGTCACCTTGGGAACGCTCTTCATCCTGGCCGGCGGCACGATTGGCACGACGCGCCTCCTCACCGGACGGACCCAGGTGGGCGGCCTCGAAGACGCGGGCGGGTTCGGCGCGGCGCAGAAGCTCTTCGCCGGGCAGATCGGGCCCTTTTCGATCACGTTGTTCTGGTGGGTGGGCCTCACCGCGCTCGCCACGTGGGTCCTCGTGCGCACGCGGCCGGGGAACTGGATTTTTGCCGTTGGCGGCGCGCCGGACGCCGCGCGCCGGCTGGGGATTCCGGTCGACCGCGTGAAGATCGTCCTTTTCATGACGACGGCGCTCGCGGCGTGCCTCGTCGCGACGTTTCAAACCGTGCAATTCCGCGGCACCGACGTCCTGCGCGGCACGGGCAAGGAGCTCGAAGCCATTCTCGCCGCGGTCCTCGGCGGCACGCTGCTCACGGGCGGGCGTGGCTCCGTCGTCGGCGCGGCTTGTGGCGCGCTCCTCTTTGGCATGGTGCAGCAGGGCATCGTGTTTTCGGGCGTGGATTCGGACTGGTACAAGGTCTTCCTCGGCGCCGTGCTGATCCTGGCGGTGCTCCTCAACAGCTCCGTCCAGACGCGGGCGGCGGAGGCGCGGCGATGAGCCACGAGACGAATGGTTTGGCTCCGATCCTCGAAGCGGATCACGTCACCAAGCGGTTTGGTCGCATCACGGCGCTCGAAGACGTCTCGATGCGCGTGCATGCGAGCGAGATCCTGTGCGTGCTCGGCGACAATGGCGCGGGCAAATCGACGCTCATCAAGACCCTCTCGGGCGTCCATCCGCCGGACGAGGGGCGGCTGCTCGTGGACGGCGAGCCCGTCCGGTTCTCCTCGCCGCGCGACGCCCTCGCCCGGGGCATTGCCACCGTCTACCAGGACCTCGCCATGGTCCCGATGCTCTCGGTCGTGCGTAACTTTTTCCTCGGCGCCGAGCCGACGCGGGGCGTGGGGCCGCTCCGGCGCCTCGATTTGCGTGAGGGCGAGGTGGTGGTGCGCGCCGAGCTCCAGCGCATGGGGGTCGAGCTCCGGGACCTCTCGGTGCCGGTCTCGGCGCTCTCGGGCGGGCAACGCCAGGCGCTCGCGATTGCGCGGGCCATTCATTTCGGCGCGCGCGTGCTCGTGCTCGACGAACCCACGTCCGCGCTCGGCGTGAAGCAGGCGGGCATCGTCCTGCGGTACGTGATGGAGGCGCGGACCCGCGGGTGCGGCGTGATTCTCATCACCCACAACCCGCACCACGCGCATATGGTCGGGGATCGATTCACCCTCCTGAACCGAGGCCGCTGCGAGGGAACTTTTTCGAAGGCAGAAATCACGCGCGACGAGCTGATCCGACGGATGGCGGGCGGCGAGGAGCTGGAGCAGCTCCAGCACGAGTTACGCGCCTCGTAACCGGTAGAGCACCTCGCCCGCGTTTCGCACGAGCAAGAACCCCTCCTCTTCCCGCCCCTCCCACGCCGCCGGATCGATGTGCCGGGGATCGGCAAACCCGAGGTGGATCCGCCGGCATCGCTCCTCCGGGATCCCCGTCGCGAGCGTCACCTGGATCCGCGGGCGTTCTCCCTGCTCTGCGTCGTAGCTGCCCGCGCCTTTCACGTGGGTGCTGTGCGCGAGGATGGAGAGCGGGATCGTGCGGAACCGATCCCATTGCGCGAGGAAATAATCCCGCACGTGGTAGCCGACCCGATCGATGAGCGTGCCGTGGGTGAACGAGACCTCCGCGAGGTGCGGCGCGTAAATGACGACCTCGCCGCCGTCCTCCACCACGGGCTCGGTCTTGTACATCGCCTTGGCCGCGGTCCAGAGGTCGGCGTATTTCGTCGAAGGGAGCGAGAGCACGCGCTTGTAGCGCCGCGTCGTGTGGACGATGTTGAGCTCCTTCGAGAGATCGGCCGCCGCGCTCCACGCTTGCGCGTGGGGACCGACGTAAAGCCCGTGGAGATCCGCGCGGCGGAGCACGAGGGCCGCGCAGAGCACCGGCACCGGCACGAATTCGGCCGCGTGGTGGATCACCCGCCGGACGATCGTGTCCTTGACGCCGATCGTCGACATGCTCGTCGAGAGCGCCCCGAGCCAGTGCGTCGTGTCGATGATCTCGCGCCCCGCGATGCCCGGGAACAGATACTTGGCGCCCCCGGAAAACCCCACCACCTCGTGCGGAAACACGGGGCCGCAGATCAGGAGTTGATCATAATCGAAGATCCGGCGGTTGATCCGCACCTCGGTCGCGACCGCGAGCAGCCCGCCGGTGAGGCGCGCCATCTCGTCCTCGCCGATCACGCCGAGGGTCGCGAGCGCGCCCGGATCGTCCCACGCGTGATTGAAGATCGAGGTCCGCCCGCCGTCGCGACCCGGCGCATCTTTCCCGACGAGCCGTTCGATGGCGGCCGTTTCCATGGGCGGATGCGTGCCGAGAGCGATCAGGTAATCGAGGCGCGCGACGCGCCCCGCGAGGAGCCTGTGGAGGAGCCGAAAGAGAAGCGGGATCGGCGCCGTGCGGGTCGCGTCGGGAAGAAGGACGAGGAGCCGCTTGCCCGTGAGCGGCAGCGCGGCGAGCGCCTCGTCGAGGATCTCGTGGACGGCCTCGTCCGTGAGGCATTGCCCGGGAGACCCCTGGCCGATCAGCATCTCACACCCCACTCTGGGCGGAGAACCCGCCGTCCACCGGCAAGACCACGCCCGTCACGAAGGCCGACGCCGGGCTGACCAGGAAAAGAAGCGCGCCGGAGAGATCCGTCGGCGCGCCCATCCGCCCCATCGGCGTGTGCGAGACGATCGCCCTCCCCCGCTCGGTGAACGTCTTCGTCGCGGGATCGGTGAGCAAAAATCGGTTTTGATCGGTCAAGAAGAACCCGGGCGCGAGCGCGTTGACGCGGATGTCGGGGCCGTACATCTGGGCCATGTGGACCGCGAGCCAGCGCGTCAGGTTGACGACCGCGGCCTTCGCCGCGCCGTACGCGGCCACGCGCGTGAGCGGGCGCTCGGCGCTCATGGACGTGATGTTCACGATGCTGCCCCGGCCCCGCGCGGCCATGCCACGCCCGAAGGTTTGGCAGGGCCTCAGCGTGCCCTGCACGTTCAGGTCGAAGACCTCGCCGAACCCCGCCGGGTCCAGCTCGAACAGGCTCCGATCCGGGCCGGTCGTGGCTTTCGGGTGGTTGCCCCCTGCCCCGTTCACGAGGATGGTCACGGGACCCAGCGTGGCCTCGATATGCCGCGCGGCGGCGTCGAGCGCCTCGGCGTCGAGCACGTCACACGGCACCACGAGGGCCTCGCCGCCGTCCGCGCGGATCGACGCCGCCACGCGCTCGCAGGGCTCGCGCCGCCGCCCCATCACGGCCACGAATGCGCCCGCCGCGGCGAGCGTGCGGCAAAACGTGGAGCCGAGCACGCCGCTGCCGCCCGTGACGACCGCCACCTCGCCGCGAATGTCGAAGAGCGCTGCCGGAGTCATGGGGAAAGATCCTCCGCGCCGAGCCGATAGGCGCGCTCGGCCAGGCCCACGGCGCATTCCGTCGCGAGCTCCGCGGCCTCCTCCGCGTCGAGCCTGCCCGTCACGACGAGCCCCGCGAGCCAGTTGCAGCTCACCCGGCGCCAGACGTCGTGCCGCGCCGGGATCGAGCAAAACGCCCGCGTGTCGTCGGTGAACCCCGCCGTATTGTAGAGGCCGGCCGTCTCCGTGACCTGATCGAGGAAACGGACCATGCCATTCGGGCTATCGAAGAACCACCAGGGCGGCCCCAGGAGGACGGCCGGATAATACCCGGCGAGCGGCGCGAGCTCGCGGCCATAGGTGCTCTCGTCGAGCGTGAAGAGCAGGAGCCGGAAGCGCGGATCGTCGCCGTACGTTTCGAGCAGCGGCCGCAGGTTGCGCGTCCATTCGGTGGCGACGGGGATGTCGGCGCCGCGATCGGGGCCGAAACGCGTGAAGAGTGCGCCGTGGTGGTCGCGCAGGCTGCCGGCGTGGAGCTGCATGACGAGTCCATCCTCGAGGCTCATGCGCGCCATTTCCATGAGCATGTGGGCGGAGAACCGGGCGGCGTCCTTTTCGTCCGCCTCACCCCGGAGCGCGCGCAGAAAGATTCGCTCGGCCTCGGCGGGGCCGAGCCGCTCCGCGTGCGGCGTGACGGCGCCGTGGTCGGTGGCGGTGGCGCCGAGCGCTTTGAACGTGGCGCGGCGCTCTTCGAGGGCCCGGATGTAATCGGCGTAGGTCGTGATGTCGATGCCGGCGGCCACGCCGAGCCGCTCGATGTGGTCACGGAAGCCGGGCGTGCCGAGGTGCACGACGGCGTCGGGCCGGAACGTCGGCCGCACGTCGAATCGGCCCTCGGATTGGAGGCGGCGGTGGTGTTCGAGCGAATCCGCGGCGCCGTCCGTGGTGCAGAGAATGCGAATCTGGAATTTTTCGTACAGCGCGCGCGGGGAAAACGCCGGCTGTTCGAGGCGCTCGGCGAGGTGATCGTAGATGCGCTGGGCGTTTTTCCCGTCGAGCCGCTCCGTCACGCCGAAGACCGAGAGGAGCACGTCCGAGAGCCAGAGCCCGCTCGGCGTTCCTCGGAACACGTAAAAATGGTCGGCGAAGCGCTGCCAGACGCGGCGGTGGCCACGCTCGTGGCGGGTCCCGTCGCGGGTCGGCAGGCCGAGGTCTTCCATGGGCACGCCGCGGCTGTGCAGCATGCGGCAGACGTAATGGTCCGGCAGGACGAACAGGTCGGCGGGCGAGCCGAAGCGCGCGTCGGGATCCGCGAGGAGCGCCGGATCCACGTGGCCGTGTGGGCTCACGATGGGCAAGTCGCGCACCAGGGCGTAGAGCTCCCGGGCGGACGCTCGCTGCGAGGATTCCGCGGAAAAAAGGCGGTCGGGGTCGAGCGACCAGCGGGGCGGCATCCCTCCCAGTATAGGGACACGAATGCGAGGGCGAAGCCCAGGGCGTGTCCTCGTGGATCCGCCAGGCGAACGCGGCCCGCGCCCGCGGGGCGCCGGATGTGGATTTCATGGCAGGTCGCCCCTTTTTGCGATCCTTCCGCCACGCAGTCGGCTTACGCTGGGCGCATGAATACCAGCCACGTCGTCCGCGCGTTCTGCGGACCCCTCGCCGGTGTGGCGCTGCTCGCGAGCTGCGCGGTCACGCCGGCGGAGACCTACGACTCGGTCGAGCAGGCCATCGGGGAGCCCGTGGGGGAGCTGCCCAACCACGACGAGCGGGTCCTCGGGTTCTGGACGAACCGCATTCGCGCCGCCCCGGGGCCTTTTGATGCCCTCCTGAGCCCCGACGGGACCACGCCGTCGGGCCGACCCATCCCGAGCCCGACACCGCCGCTCGAGCTCGTCGCCGACCTCGCGCGCGCCGCGCACTTCCAATCGAACCACATCGCCACGACCACGTGCCCGCTCTGCGCGGATCATTCGACCTGCTGCGTGCTCGCCGGGCAGGACGAGGACACGCACTGCGAAGGCGCCGTGACGGCGTGTGGGGTCACGAGCCAGGGCGAACGTTTCTCGCACTTCTCGGACCGCGCCTCCACAGAGAACGCCGAGGAAGGCAACTCGAAACCCGAGCTCGCGATGCTCGCGTGGATCACCTCCCACGCGCACTGGGGAGCCATCAACGGCGCCGGCTACACCGCGCTCGGCACGGGCGCGGTCCTCGCGAACCGCTACGCCCATCACCTCGTGTTCGGCGTCGAAGGCTCCTACCCCGTGGCGGGCGACGGGACCCATTTTTACGATCTCAGCCGGGATGGATCGTTCATGGTCAAAGAAGCGCCGGTGACGAACCCGACGTTCGGGATCACCTACTATTTGCCTGGGGGTGGGGCCCCGAAGGTCGCCGAGGTCGTGCGCTCGCTCGACGGGGGGGAAGCGGTCTGCGACCCCCTCGCGCTGAAGTACGGCACGGAAGCGCATGGCACCTACGAGAAGGCGATGACCCTCGAATCGGGGTGCCATCGGTATTTCTTTCACCTTGTTGATAGCAATGGCACCGAGCGCATGTATCCCACGACCGGGACCCTCGGCGTCCCCATCAACGTGAGTGCCGACAAGTGCCCTGACTTCTCGGCCGCTCGATTCGAGGCCCCTTGCGCTGGGACACCCGCAAGCTCAGGGGAAGGCGGCGCGGGCGGAAGCGGGAGCGGGAGCGGGGGCGGAAGCGGTGGCGCAGGCGGAAGCGGCGGCGACGGCGGCGACGACAGCGGCGGCGCCTCCGGATGCGGATGCCGCGCTGCGCCCGTCGGCTTCGAGGTGACGGGCGGCGGGCTCTTGTTTCTCGCGCTTGCCGCGTGGGCGCGACGACGGGCGCTTCGATAGGCCGATCGCGGCCCCCGTCGCCCTCATCCCCTTTCGCGCCCTTGCCGTCACCTCCCCTTCGGGTTGCTTCAATGCTCCTCACCTGGAGGGGGATTGCCCCGCGGCGCGACGACCCGGTAGCATGAGGGCCGGCGCCATGCTCCTCACCGACGCGCGGTTCGACCTCCCGCCCGACCTCCCTTTTGCTCCCGGGGCGAGCCCGTTCCGGCAGAAGGGCCATGTCTATCGCGGAAACCACGACTTCATGAACAAGCGCGTCCCGGGGGGATTGCCTGCGATCCGAGAGGCCTTGCCGGCGCCCGCGCTCGTGAAGTTCTTCGAGCAGCGATTCGAGGTGTCGGAGTGGTACGACTCGCTGCCCAATGTCTACCTCCAGGACGCAGCGGCGCGCGCCCGCGGCGTGCCCTTCGAGGAGCACGCGCGTGAGCTCGGCGTGTGGCACGCGCGCGAGCGGCTCAAGGGTTTTTACAGCGTCCTGCTCCGGGCCGCCTCGACCGAAAGCGTGGCGGTATGGGCTCCGCGGGTCCCGTCGATGTATTATTCGTTCGGCAAGTTCCAGACGCAGATCGTCGGTCCACGGCGGGTCTCGCTCTCCGTCCGCGGCGTGCCCGTGATCCTGGCGCGCTGGCTCGGCGCGATCATGGCCGCGGCGGGCGGGGAGATGGTCCTCATGGCCGGCGCGAGGGACCTCCACTGCGAATTCCCGAGCGCGGAGCCCGAGGGCACGGCGTACGGCGTTCCGCTGTGCCGGCTCGAAGGCGAGGTCACGTGGCGATGAACCGGCGAAATCAGGAGCCCGGATTGCACACGCCGAGGGATCCCTCCGCGCAAAGGACGTTTTTGATCTTGGCGCCGCTCAGGTTGCTGTCCGTGTAGTTGTTGCGGGCCTGGCCATCGACGTCGTCGAGGACGGCGTTCCGGAGGTCGCAGCCGAGGAAATCGATGTTGCTCTGCTTTTCTTCGATGAAGTACGCGCCGACGAGGCTCGACGTCGTAAAAACCTGGTTGATGAAGAAGCCGTCCCAGGTGCTGCCGTCGGCCTTGGCGTTCGTCACGGTGCAGTAGCGGATGACCTCGTACGAGATCAGGCTGAAGCCCGTGAGGTCCGAGTTCTCGAAATGGGAGTGGTAGCAGATGTCCGTCTCGATCCGCGCTTTCCGTAGGTTCGACGAGAGGAAGCGGTTCTGCGTGAAGATCCAGTGTTGTCCGTGTCCGCTCGACGTGCCCAGGTAGGCCTCGCTCAGATCGGTGTTCACGAACTGGCTGTCGCCGATGCTGTTCGCCCAGATGCGGGCGCCGTGCAGGTTGGCGTTCGTGAAATCGACGTGGCTGATGGATTGCGCCCGGAGCTCGATCCCGCTGAGGTTCGCGCCCGACAAATTCGTGTGGCTGAGCCCCTGGATCGTGAGGACCCGTCCTTCCAGGTGGACGCCTTGCAAATCACACCCGGTGCAACCGCCGGTCGCGAGCAATGTCTCCAGGTCGGCGTTCGTGTCCGCCGCTTGCGCAGGGCCGAGGCACGAGGCGGTGAGCAGGAAGGACGCGACGGCGGGCAGCGGCGAGCGGAAGGGCATCGGTGGAGTGCCGACGAGGCGACGAATGCGCATGCCTCTTCGTAAGCACCGGCCATACCCGTGCAGGCCGACCCCTTACGGTGCACCCGCCCGCGCCGGCTTCCTGCACCAGGGGGTGGATCCGTCGGGCGAGGCGCCGGCCTCGCTGCCGACGGCCTCGCTGCTTTTGCTGTCGCTCCCGCTCCCGTTGCAGCGACAGTCGCTGCATTCCACCACCGCGCGATTTCGAGCTCCGATCCCAGCAGGGAAAGGGCGCGACCGGACGGCTGGCGCGCTGCACCTTCGTGCTAACTTCGCCGCGGAGGTAAGGACGGATGGTTCGTGCTCGATTTGTGAATCTTTCGCTGCTCTCCTGTGCGATCGCCGCCGGATGCGGCGGCGGGGGCAGCGCCGGTAGCGAGGGCGGCGCGGGCGGCGCGGGCGGCGCGGGCGGCGCGGGCGGCTCTTCGGCGAGCATGTCGTCCTCGTCCGCATCGTCGTCGAGCGCTTCGTCCGCGTCCGCGTCGTCGAGCGCGTCTTCCTCCTCATCGAGCGCGTCGAGCGGCACGGGCGGCGGCGGCGGCGGCATGCCCGTGGGCACATGCGCCGATCCCATCGACATCACCGACGCCATTGCGTTGAATGGCTCCTACCAGGGAATCGCGAATCAGTTGGCGAACACCCTGTCGGCGGCCTGCGGCAGCGCCGCCGACGACAAGGCCAGCACGCTCGTCTTTCAGGTCCCCGCCGCCGGCAATTACCGGATCGAGGCCACGGGGCCCGGGAGCGAGCTGGGGCACGGTGTGTACGTGCGCGCCGCATGCGACGCGCCGGAGACCGAGCTTGGCTGCTTGGCGACGTCCGGCCAGATTCGCCTCGGCATCCCCGCGCCCATGACGCTGTACATCACGGTGGCCGGCTACTGGTTCGAGAGCGGCTACACCCTGACGATCGCCGCCGATCCTCCGTGCGCGTCGGACGCCGATTGTATCAACACGGGCATCGGCTCTCTCTGCAACCCGGCGGGCGTCTGCCTCGCGTGCGAGGGGATCGACGACTGCAACGGCCGGCTCTGCGATGTCATGGTGGGGCAATGCCTGCCGTGCAGCGGCGCCATGGATTGCGTGGGCAACCCGTTCGGCAGCTTTTGCTCCGACACCGGCGCTTGCAGCGGCTGCACCGTCGACGCCGAGTGCGCCGGCATGCCGCAGGGGCAGGTGTGCCTGCCGCAGACCCATTCCTGTGGCTGCATGGCGAACGCCGATTGCCCGGCCGACAAGGAGGCCTGCGTCGATAGCACCTGCATCGACTGCAAGCCGGGGTTCATCGATTGCAACGGATCGACCAGCGACGCCTGCGAGATCGATCCGCTCGTCAACCCCGCGCATTGCGGCGGCTGCGGCGGCTGCTCCTACGGCGGCTGCAATGCGGGCGTCTGCTCCCCTGCGCCCACGTCGCTCCACGAGGGCATGGCGACCGTGCTCGCGGTCGACGACGACCGCGTCTACTTCGACGACGGCGGCAACCTCCTCGCGCTCTCCAAGAGCAACGGCAGGGTCTCCACCCTCGTCTCCGCGCAGGGCCAGATCCGCCATATCGTGGTTGATGCCGGGTACGTCTACTGGAGCGCCCACCAGAGCTCGAATGGTCACGTTCGTCGCCTCTCCAAGGGCGGCGGCGCGCCGGAGACGCTCTGGTCGCAGAACCTGGGCTTGCTCGGCAGCATCGCCGACCTGGAGATCGACGCGGCGAATGTGTTCTTCTCTTACACCATCTCGCCATGGCACATCATCGCGCGGATGCCGAAGAGCGGCGGCGCGACCACCGCGCTCGTCTCGGATGACGCGTCCCTGCAGGACGACATCACGCTCGCGGGGAATTACGTCTTCTACAATGACCTCTTGGACCTCCGCCGCGTGCCCAAAGCGGGCGGGAACTCGGTGTACCTGCTCCAGGGGGACGTGAAGTCGGACGGGACGCACATCTACGCCTACGACGAAGCCGGTGGGGTGCGTCGACGTGATCTCGACGGCATGAACGACGCGGTGATTGCGAGCCCGCTCGCGGGATGGAAGCTCCGGGTGCGGGCCGTCGACGACACCACCGTTTTCCTCGACGGCGGCACAGGGCCCGATGGCGCGTACCAGAACGCCCCGGGCAAGTTGAATACCTTCCTGTTCGCGGTCCCCAAGACCGGGGGAATGCTGCGCATGATTGGCTCTGGCGTCGGCGCCGGTCAACTCGCGCTGGACGGCTTCGGCAGCGATGCCACGCACGTCTACTTCACGGTTGCCGGCAAGCTCCTGCGCCTGGCGAAATGAGCGGTCGCGGGCGTGGTCAGGGCACGTCGGCCGCGCGGGTGAGCTCCAGCGGACGAGGCATACGGGCGAAGTTGCCGGCCTGAAGATCGCTGCGCTCGTCCTCGTGCTCGTCGACGAATTTCACGAGATCCTTGTACGTACCGCACGTCACCTCGGGCAGGCCACACACGGCCTGCGCGAACGCCTGCATGGCCTCCCAGTATGCGCCGCCGTTCCACTTCGAGAAGTGGTGGCCGATGTGGACGGGGGCGCGGTTGCCGAAGTAGTTCGATTCGAAGTAGGCCGTGTAGGTGTCGATCATCTGCTTTTTGTACGTCTCTTTGCCGGCGGGGTTCGGCCTGGCGCCCGAATCGGCGACGTAGAAGTTGTAGTCCATCGAGAGGGTTGCTTTGCCGGAGCCGACGATGCGGAGCTCCGCCAGCGGGAAATTCCAGATGCCCGCGATCTTCTCGGGCCAGTGGTTCGCGGCGCCCGTCCTGCTCGTGTCGTAGGTGTAGCCCCGCTTCGCCAGCGTCCTGAAGAGGCCGGGGCTGTGGGCGAGCAGCGGCGCGCGGAAGCCCACGACATCGCGCGGGCCGAAGCCGAGATCGGGGGCCGTCAACCCGATGCCCTCGAAGAAGATCTCGTCGAATTGCTCGAATTCGCTCTCCCAGTCGGCCTCGCTCCACGAGCTGCCGTCGAAGTGGCCGTTCGCGTGTGAGGCGATCTCGTGGCCCTCGGCCGCGGCTTTTTTTACCTCCTCGAAGCGCTCCGTGATCTCGTCAATCGTCCCTCCCCACCCGATCGCCGACGTACCCGGGGCGTGCCGCGGAGGATCGTACCCTTCCCTGGCCGCGTTCGGGATGAAATACACGCCGCTGATGAAGTACGTGAACTTCAGGGCGTTCGCGGCGGCGAAGGCGCGCGACTCGCGCCAGAACGAGAGGCTCTTCGACCCGTCGAAGGCGAGGATCACGAATTGCGGAGGCCGCGCCACGGTCGCAGCGTGCACGCCCTGGGTCACGTCGTCATTCTCCCGAGGAGCGTCGCCGCATCCGGCAATACACGTAGGCACGAGGGTGAGGGCGATGGTGCCGACGAGGCGACGAATGCGCATACCCCTTCGTAAGCACCGGCCATGCCCGTGCAGGCCGAGCCCGCGATGCGCACGGACCTTGGCAACCCAAAGGTGATGAGGCGGCGTCAGACGGGGGAGCGGCGACCTGCGGACGAAGGTTGTTGAGCTCCTGGCGGAGGCGGGGGACGTCCTCTCGGCGAGCGATGTGCGCTTGCCGCCGGTGGGCGACGTCGTGGCGGAGGCGGGGGATGTCCTGTCGGAGAGGAACGAACGCCCGGTGGAGAGGGGGCACCCTTTGGGGGGAGAGCGGCGACCTCCTTCGGGGGGTGGAGCATCTACACGCGGAAGAAGGCGACGTCGTGGCGGAGGTGGATGAGGTCTGGGCAGAGGTTGACGACCTCCTGCCGGAGGTCGAGGGACCTCCTGCCGGAGGTCGAGGGACCTCCTGCCGGAGGTCGAGGGACCTCCGATGCGACTCGGAGCCATCCAGGAGTGAACGTGGGCAGGGATGCGCGGCGGATGTTCTTTCGGCAGCGCTTCCCTGTTCAAGGACAACCCTCGCGCAGATCTGGGCCCGCGGGCCTACGCATCGGACGGCGGAGGCGGGAGCGGGGGCGGGGGCGGCAGCGGGAGCGGCAGCGGGAGCGGCAGCGGGAGCGGCAGCGGGAGCGGCAGCGGGAGCGGCAGCGGGAGCGGCAAGCGGAAGCTGCTTGTGTGCCGTGGCCTTGGCGAGGCGCTCGCTGAGCGCGATGCCCAGACAGCACCATCAGGTGCGTGATGCACGCCTGGTCGGGAACGGGTCTCGTCCACAGCCAGTCGATCCCCGGCGCCGCCTCAGCATGGCGGCCGCTGCGAGCGCGAGGGCGAGAGCGCCGTGAGGGCTTTGCTTCGCGCCTACGGAGCAGGTGCACCCGTCGCCCGTCCCGCCGCCGCCGCCCGCACCCGCGCCCTGCCCGGCGCCGCCCGTGCCGACGCCCGTGGTGCCGGACGTCCCCGTCGCGCCGTCTCCCCCTGTCCCCGCGCCGGTGCTCGCGCTTCCGGCGGCGCCTCCCGCGTCATTGCCGCCGCTCGCGCCGCTGCTCGTGCCGCCGCTGCCCCCTGCGCCCGTGCCGGAGCTGCTGGTCGTGCTGCCACCACCGCCAGGACCACTGCTGCTCGTCCCTCCGCCCGCTCCTCCGCCCGCTCCACCGGAGCCGGAACCTTCGCCGACGCACACGCCGCCCTTGCAGGCGCCGCCCATGCACGGGCTGCCGTCGGCCTTCTCGGGATGGTCGCACTGGCCATCGACCGGACTGCACGTCCCTGCCTCGTGGCACTCGTCCAAGGCCGCACACGCGACCGGGTTCGCGCCCGTGCACGTGCCGCTCTGGCATGTATCGGTCTGCGTGCAGGCATTGCCGTCGTCGCAGGCGGTGCCGTCGGCCTTCGTGGGAACCTCGCACTGACCGGTGCTTGGATTGCAGGTGCCTGCCATGTGGCACGAATCCGGAGCCGCGCACGCGACCAGGTTCGCGCCCGTGCACGTGCCGCTCTGGCATGTATCGGTCTGCGTGCAGGCGTCGCCGTCGTCGCAGGCGGTGCCGTCGGCCTTCGCGGGAGCATCGCACTGACCGGTGCTAGGATTGCAGGTGCCTGCCATGTGGCACGAATCCGGAGCCGCGCACGCGACCGGGTTCGCGCCCGTGCACGTGCCGCTCTGGCATGTATCGGTCTGCGTGCAGGCGTCGCCGTCGTCGCAGGCGGTGCCGTCGGCCTTCGCGGGAGCATCGCACTGACCGGTGCTTGGATTGCAGGTGCCTGCCATGTGGCACGAATCCGGAGCCGCGCACGCGACCGGGTTCGCGCCCGTGCAAATGCCGCTCTGGCACGTGTCCGTCTGCGTGCAGGCATTGCCGTCGCTGCAGGCGGTGCCGTCGGCCTTCGTCGGCGTCATGCACTGGCCCGTTTGCGGATCACAGGTGCCGGCCGCTGCGTGGCATTGCTCCTGCGCGCAGGTCACTGGGTTCCCGCTGGTGCAAACGCCGGTCTGGCACGTGTCCGTCTGTGTGCAGGCGTCGCCGTCGTCGCAGGCGTTTCCCGTCGAGAGCGCGCAGGTGCCATCCGAGGGAGCGCCGGCCGCGATGGCGCACGCCTGGCAATCGGTCGGGTCTCCGTTGCCGCAAGCCGTGTCACAGCAAACGCCGTCGATACAGTGGCCCGTCGTGCAGTCGACATCGAGACCGCAATTCGAACCTTGGGCGAACACCGCCGCGTAGCTCCACGTATCGCCCAGGCTATCCGACGAGGAAATATTGCCACCGAAGAGCACCGCCTCGTCGCCCAGCGTAGCCACCGCGTGACGCCTGCGAGCCGGCGGGCTCGCCACCGGGAAAAGCTCAGTCCAGCTCGTCCCGTCCCACTCCCATGTGTCATTCAACGGGTTGCCCGCGTTGTAGCCGCCAAAGAGGACGACCCTGCTGCCCACCGTCACCATCGCGTGCCAGTCACGCGCTGACGGGCTCGTGGGGGAAAAGCGCTGGGTCCAGTTCGTCCCATCCCACTCCCATGTATCGTTCAGATAGCTGGAAGTATAGTAATTGTAGCCGCCAAAAAGGACCACCTTGTTGCCCCGCGTCGCCATTGCGTGCGCATACCGCGACGGTGGGCTCGTGAGGGGGAGGCGCTGGGCCCAGTTCGTCCCGTCCCACTCCCATGTGTCGGCCATGCAGATCGTGCCGCAACCTCCGAAGAGGACGACCTTGTTGCCCCGCGTCGCCATCGCATGCTCATTGCGCACTGGCGGGCTCGTGAGGGGGAAGCGCTGGGCCCAGTTCGTCCCGTCCCACGCCCATGTGTCCTTCAGGTACGAGAATCCACCGCCATTGCTGTAGACTCGGCCCCCGAAGAGGACGACCTCGTCGCCCAGCGTGGCCATGGCATGCCTCTCGCGCACGGGCGGGCTCGTGGCTGGAGAGCTCTTGGTCCAGCTCGTTCCATCCCAGTTCCACGTGTCGTTCAGGGTTCCCTGAAGGCCATACCCACCGAAGAGGACAACCTCGCTTCCCAGCGTTGCCATCGCATGCCCGCCGCGTGTTGCCGGGCTCGAGGCAGGAGCGGGTTGTGTCCAGCTCGTTCCATCCCATGCCCACGTGTCGCTCAGGTAGCTGCCATTGACGTCATGGTCCTCGCCGCCGAAGAGAACGACCTTGCCACCCAGCGGCGCCATGGCGTGCGAAAAGCGCTCGGGTGGGCTCGTGGCGGGAGACTTCTTGATCCAGCCCGACCCGTTCCACTCCCATGTGTCATTCAGCTCGCCGGTACCACTGTAGCCACCGAAGAGAATCACCTTGCTGCCCAGCGTCGCCATCGCATGCCGGCTTCGCGTCGACGGGTTGTTGACAGGGGAGTACTTGAACCAGGTCGTCCCGTTCCATTCCCATGTGTCGTTCATGCCGCCGCCACCATTCACGCCGCCGAAGAGGATGACCTTGGCGCCCAAGGTGGCCATCGCATGCCCACTGCGCAGCGGTGGGCTCGTGGGGGAGAATCGCTGCGTCCAGTTCGTCCCGTCCCATTCCCACGTATCGTTCAGTCCGCTGTAGCCACCAAAAAGGACGATCCTGGTGCCCAGCGTCGCCATCGCATGCCGGCTGCGCGCCGACGGGCTCGTGGCCGGGGAGCGCTCGGTCCAGTTCGTCCCATCCCACTCCCACGTGTCGTTCAAGTCCCCCCCGGCACCCGTGCCGCCGAAGAGGACGACCTTGTTGTCAAGTGTCGCCATCGCATGATTCGCGCGCGCCGGCGGGCTCGTGGCCGGGAAGCGCTGGGTCCAGCTCGTCCCATCCCACTCCCACGTGTCGTTCTGTCGGTAGCCACCAAAAAGGACGATCTTGGTGCCAAGCGTCGCCATCGCGTGGCTCGCGCGGGGGTCGATGTACGGCGCCTTCTCCCACAGAACCGTTTGAATCACGGGATCGAGCAGCACCGGGAAGGCAAGGCCGCGCGTATCGAGGTGCAACGATAGGCGCTGCTCGTTCGCGTCCCACACGAGCTCCGCGTCCCGACGCTGCCCCGCGGCATCCAGCGCGAAGGGCCTCGGCATCGACAGGCGCGTTTTGCCTGCTCTGTCGATGAAGGAGAGTCCGCCCCGACCATCGGACGCCACGCGCGCGATGCCCTCGCCGAGCTCGACCTTGAAGCTGGCCTCGGCATCCGCGGTCTCGTCGCGCAGGACATAGGCGAGCTCCGCGTACGTCTCGCCGCTGACGAGGATCGCGTCGGTGGATGGCCGGACGTCGCGGTAGACCGCGTAACCATTTTCGACTTCGAGCGGCGTTGCCGCCGTCCTCTCCGGCAAGAGCCTCGCGCCGAGCGCCGTGCCCTGGCCGAGATAGACTTCCCACGCGCCGTCGGCGGTGTCGGGTACGCGCGAGCGCGCGAGGAGGCCCGGCTTCGGATCGGAGGCGGCGGCCGCGCGCCACCCAGGCGAGACGGCGCCGTCCTCGGCTGCTTCGAAGCCGCCGGGCGCATCGGTGAAGCGGTCCGCGAGTGGGCGCTCGGCCACGGCGAGGCGGCTCACGAGGGCCACGACGTCGGCCGCGCGGGGAGAGGGGGCGATCGTATCGTCGCAGGAGGACAGGAGGGCGAGCAGCGAGCTCATGAAAAAGAAGAGCAAACTTCTACATATATGGATCAAATTCATCGGAACCTCGCAGGGAGGTGCGCGGCCGGACGGTGCGCGTCGATGGTTGTTGGCGGCAAGACGGGGGTGAGGTACGAAACGCGTAGATATGCTCCCAAGTCAAGCCTCTCGTACGGAAGCGGGAGCGGAAGCGCCGGGCCCGCAGGCCGTCGAGGTAAATCACCGCCAGATCACGCCGTGCGGTGATGTTCGAGCGGTTGACCTCGACTTGGCCGCGCAAGCTCCGGGCGCGGCCGAAGAGGCGCATCAGCGCGCCGGGCTGCGGGATGAACCGGCACCGGCCTGCCCGGCTGCACGAGAGAGGCCGCCACCCGCCCAAGCAAGGGAAGCGCGCGAGTGACGCGGAGACCATCGAGATACGGCTGATCTCGATGAGAGATCGGTCCGTTCAGGGGCTCGGATACGACCAGCTCAGTGCTTTGGCGCTCGTGAAGCCGTAGCAGCAGTCGCTCGCCTCCTCGGCTATGAGCTCTGGCTTCAATCGACCTCCGTCGACGACGCCCTCGTAGAAGTAGTAACTGGTCCCGAGGAGCAGGAGCGCCTCCCGGCGGGTCGGATCTCGGAGCTCGACCTGCTGCAGATCGGCGGACGCAAGATCCGGAGCGCCGGTTACCGTGAAGGTGTTTTTCCAGGAACCCGACGGGAAGCCAGGGGGACCGTAGGCTTTTCCGACCGCGAACGCTTCCTCGATCACGCAACGATCCGCGACGCTGCCGAGCACGAGCGTGAGCGTCATTTCGTGTCCGTAGCTGTCGGGCGCTCCACAATCGAGGGAGTGGAGATCCACCGGCAGATCGAGCTCGAGTCGGTGAGCGCTTCGTCGATGAGAGGCACCGTGCTCCTCGTAGACGCGAAACAACGGGAGCTCGTCGCAGGCGCTGGGCGAGCTCGAGGCGGCCTCTCGTGGAGGCAGCGGGCCGCCGTGAGAGCAGCAGGTCATGAGGGCGCCGAGCGCGAGAAGAGACGAACGGCTGCGCATGGTTTCGAAGACGCTCGCTGAGCGGACCCTATTCCGCTCGGCCGAGCTCGTGAGAGCAGACGTAGCAGCTCTTCCGAGAAGCCTGCACGGGATAGCCGCAGCGAGGACAGTTGCGCGAGGCGTCGAGGCGCCCGTCGAGGAGCGTAGTGATACCGCGTTCTCGAGCTCGACCGGAAGCGGGAGCGGAGGCGGGAGCGGGAGCGGGGGCGGAAGCGGGAGCGGGGGCGGGGGCGGATCACGCGAGTGCGAGCGTCTTCAGGTGCTCCCGGGCGAGGTGCAGGCGGGCGTGGGCGGTCTTCGTTTTGATGCCGAGGGATTCGGCGATCTCCCGGATCGAACGGCCTTCCAGGTACGGCATCACCACAGCACGGACGCGCGGCCCGATCTTGTAGAGGAATCGCTTGAGCCGGAAGAGCCCGTACGTCGCCTGCACGAACATCCCTATCGACTCCGCTTCGTCTTCCCGCTCGGGAAAGTCATCGGCCAGGCCCGCGAGGACCTCACGTTCGCAACGCGAAAGCTTTCGATGGTTGCGGGCATGGTTGAGCCCGATCACCAAGAGCCACGGGCGGGCCTGCTCCGGCACGATGAGGCATTCGAGCCTGCGCCAGGCCGTGAGGAAGATGTCCTGCACGACGTCGTCCACGTCGCGGGGAGGGATGGACTGACCGAGAAGAACGCGGCGCAAGAAAGCGCGGTGTTCGAGGTAAAGGCGCCCCAGCAGGGCGTGCGCCGCCGTAAAGTTTGCCGGCGGAAGATGGAGCGGTATCGTTGTCATACTCATGACTCCGGTTGTGCGGGGTTGTGGGGAGACGCCGGTCGGTGTTGAAGGCGCCGGCTGGCGTCGCTTGTCCTGTCTCATGAATTGGGGGCGAAGGCAATCGCGAACGTGCGGATTGGTTCGTCGGGGGGAGAGTCCCTCACACCAATCTGCGGATTGGTTCGTCGGGGGTGAGGGAATCGTCCCGTCGCCGGAGGTGAGGGAATCGCTCCCGCCCCCGCTCCCGCTCCCAAACCCGTTTCCGCAACCGCTGGCGCTTCCACTCCCAGCTCAACGACCGCTTAGCGTCGAGGTAGGTCAATCGTGGGAGCTTGCGCCTTCCTTTGGCTAGACGGGTTGCCGCAAAAAGGGGTTGCGACCTGTTGGCTTTGGCAGCGGCGGGATCTCAGGCGAGCCGGGCCAGGTGATACCCACCTTTTGAAGATTGCGTTGAACGCCAACCAGTCGCTCCGGATCGGGCGGCTTGGGAATGAGCGTTGCAATTTCGTCGGTCGTGAACTCGGTGGGGCCTTTCAGGGCGCGGTCGGTCACCACGTCGATGATCGCATAGATGGGTGCGTCGGTCGTTCGGGCGCGTTCTGCCTTTTTCACGGCGAATTCCGGATTCCACCAGAGCGGGAACCGACCGTTTCGGAGCAAGCCCCAGGGGCTCAATCGTAAGTCCTCGCCGCCCCCCGTCCTGACGTCCCGTGGCCCCCGTGCCCAGGCTCCCAACCGGAAGGAGCCTCAACATGCATACGGAACAACAAGCGGCGGCCATTCGTGCGGAGGTCTCGCGCAT